>JAYEGR010000078.1:0-12798 GCA_034659175.1 Thermodesulfobacteriota bacterium
AAGTTCGAGGAGAGGTGGCCAAACTCTTTGTCACCTTAAAAGAGGGCGTGGACGAAGATAAAGATACCCTTGTGAATGAATTAAAGAACCACGTCCGAAAGGAGCTGGGACCCCTTGTGGTTATCCGGGGGATCGAATTTGAAGACAAACTCCCCAAAACCAGGAGCGGCAAAATCATGCGCCGTGTGTTGAAAGCGCGGGAATTAGGATTAAAAGAGGGAGATCTGTCAACCCTTGAAGATTAGGAACAGAGGGAAATAAATTGAGCAAAATTACGCTCAGTTTCAGGTTGGATTCGGAGTCTGCGCTTACATGGTCGGCTCGATTGAACAGATAAGCGAAGACTCCGAAACCGCAGGCGTAATAGCAGGGCTAACCCCTGCGGTTACGGGTCAGGCAAGATAGCGGTCAAGCGCGGCGATGAGGTTTTCTTTACCCTCTCCTGTTTTGGAGGAAAACAGGATTCGTTCCGACGGCCTGATGTTAAGAGCCGCGTCAAGGCCAGCAGCCTGCCTGTTTTGCTGATTTTTTTTAAGTTTGTCCTTCTTGGTATAGACCGGGAGCGATGGTATTCCGTTGTCCCTCAGCCAGTCAATCAATTGTCGGTCCTGAATCTTAAGCGAATGACGAATATCGATGATTACAACCACGCAGCAAAGGACATCTCTTGTTCCAAGATACGTGGTGATCAAACCCTGCCATTCTTCCTTCATTTTCTTGGGCACCTTGGCATAGCCGTAGCCAGGCAGATCCACCAGATAAAGGGTCTGATCCACAAGAAAATAATTCAGGCTTCGAGTCTTTCCCGGTTTTGAACTCACCTTTACAATGCTTTTCCTGCCGACCAGTTTATTAATCAGGCTTGATTTGCCAACATTGGAACGTCCTGCAAAGGCAATTTCAGGGTATTCCGCAACAGGAAGCTGGGATGGGTTAAAAACGCTGGTCACAAAAGTTATGTCGGAATAATTAGTCACTTATTGATTACCACCTAACCCAGATAAACTGGAAATTTTTAAAGGTCCTGGATAAGTACCTTAACAGCAGCGCGTAACTATTTAAAAATATTTTACCTTTTTGACTTCTTGCCACTCTGTTCAGTACCCCCTTGAGGGGTATAAAAAACAAGAAAATTACCACTAAGGTACTAAACAACCTTGTTCAACGAATATTCAATGATTCCCTCAGCCCCTGATTTCAATAACCTGGGGATGAGGTCGCGCACACCCTGCTCTGCTACTATTGTTTCTATGGAATACCAGTCGGTCTGATAGAGATGGGCCACGGTCGGGGCATGCATGCTTGGAAGAAGGCCGGTCACTTCATCCAACCGATCCTTGGGCACGTTCATCTTAAGACCCACTTTTTTCTCAGCGTACAACACTCCCTTGAGGAGCATGATAATATTGCCGACCTTTTCCCGTTTCCAGGGATCCTCCCAGGCTGCCTTGTTTGCAATAAACTGAGTATTTGAGGTCATTAATTCGTATATAATATTCAGACCGTGGGCATGGATAGTGGACTCGGTTTCCGTGACTTCGACAATGGCGTCGGCAAGCCCTGAGACAACCTTTGCTTCAGTGGCGCCCCACGAAAATTCAATATCCACATTGATATTTTTTTTAGCAAAAAATCTCTTTGTATAACCGACCAGTTCCGTGGAAATTTTTTTTCCTTCCAGGTCTTCAAGGCGCTTGATGTCGGAATCGCCCGGCACGGCGATCACCCACCTCGTGGGCTTCCTGCTTACCTTGGAATAGATCAGATCCGCGACCGTCACAACATCGGATTCGTTCTCAAGTATCCAGTCCTTACCGGTTATACCAGCGTCCAGCACTCCCTGTTCCACATAGCGCGACATCTCCTGAGGCCGGCAAATAGAGCAGATCATCTCAGGATCATCAACCCTGGGGAAATAACTTCTTGAAAAAATTTCTATATTCCAACCAGACCTTTTAAAAAGCTCTATTGTTGCCTCTTCAAGACTTCCCTTCGGAATTCCCAGTTTCAACACACTCATTTTTTGTACACCTTATTAGGATCAAATACCATCTCAGCTATAACTTTTAATCCGCCATCCTCGACACTGCGAAAAAAACAACTGGAGTATCCCTTGTGGCAGGCGGCGCCGCCAAGCTGTTCGACCTTGAAAATTACGGTATCCTCATCGCAGTCCACTAAAATTTCCTTAATAATTTGAAAATGTTTGGAGGATTCCCCTTTTAGCCAGAGCTTGCTGCGTGAACGGCTCCAGTAATGGGCCTTTCCGGTTTCAAGAGTCTTGTTCCATGCCTCCTCGTTAAAGTAGGCCAGCATCAACACCTTGTTTGTTTTATAATCCTGGACAATGGCGGGCAATAAACCCTTGCCCTTGTCAAATCTCAGTTTTATCATATATTTCTCACTTGGCATCTCCCTTTTCAGGTCCGGCATCCCTGCCGATGATTTCGATTCACCGGATATAAAATGAATCATGCAGGAGGTCCGGAATTTACAGTATTCATCAGGATGACGACATACTATTTTATCAGATTCCTCTTTTTCTTTATATTTTTCGCAGATAAGCTCCAACATTTTAATGTGCCGCACACAAGATTTATCCCTCTGGTCGAAATGACAATATTAAAGGCACCGAATAAAACCTGAGATTATGCCCTTCCTCCTATTTTTTGTCAAGTCACAGAGCAAACAACCTGGATATTTCCCCAAAAAGGGAACTCCATTCTTGTCTAAGGCGGGTGATACCCGCAACCCAAATTTTTAAAAATTGCTTTGTCCAGTAAATCCGTGTCACCTCGCTTTCAGCTTATGTCAGCGGGGTGCGCCAAAAAATTTCTTGTTTTTTTTGACAGGGTTTCAGGAGTAAGGTACTAAAAAAAGTGGATGATATAGTCCTATCTCCCATCAGGATAAAGCATTCTGTTTTGCAACTCGTTTCCCTTATTTCCGAGAGATTGCTTTGGTCATGCTTTAATAAGGCTCATATGAAACATCCGGGGGCATTTCTATTGGCTTGACAAACAGGCATGTTGTGGTAATATGTGTGGTTTCCGTGATTGAGATGCTGCTGTGGCGAATATTTATCCCTTTTGGGTCAATTCTCCGTAGCTTGTGCGGTTTAGTTCATCATATTGTAAAACATTTGGAGATATTTTATGTACGCGATTATTCGTACCGGCGGGAAACAATACCAGGTAGCAACCGGCGAGAAGCTGCGTGTTGAAAAGATTACGGGTAAGGTTGGTGATGCTGTTGAGCTGGCGGATGTGTTAATGATAGTTGACGGGGACGATATCAAGGTCGGACAGCCTATCCTGAATAACGCATTGGTCAACGCCCGGATCGTAGAGCAGGGCAAGGCAAAGAAAATCCTGGTGTTTAAGAAGAAACGTCGGAAAGGCTACAGGGTCAAAAGGGGCCATCGTCAGTTGTTCACATCCCTGGAAATAATCGATATTCTTTCTAATTCGGCAGAGAGGAAGCTATTAGCAATCAGCTCAAATTAACAGCTCAATAGCTTACAATACACGAGAGGTGTTTGTGTGGCACATAAAAAAGCGGGCGGCAGCTCAAGGAATGGCCGAGACAGTGCGGCTCAACGTCGCGGTGTAAAAAAATACGGCGGTCAGATTGTTCGGGCTGGTAATATTCTGGTTCGTCAGCTTGGCACTAAGATTCACCCTGGAACCAACGTAGGTCTGGGCAGGGATTATACACTTTTTGCCAAGATTGACGGCATTGTAGCATATGAAAAATTTGGCCATAAACGTAAGAGAGTCAGTGTATATCCCGTTGAATCAGCTTCCTGAGGCTTCTTGAAAAAAGGTTCGGGGTTCAGAAATTCATTCTGATTATAACGAATTTGGGGAAGGCGATGGGTGATGGGTGCCATGGACAAACTTGTTTGTCCATGTTTCCTTTTCGGCTCGAAGACCAGGCGATTTCATAAATGCGCATGACTCGAATCATTGAAGCGCCGGATAATTCTTTCCTTTTTTCGCATTGACGTTTTTTGCATGGACAAACAAGTTTGTCCATGCCACCCCCATCTCCATCAGGCGCTTACAAAAAACGATGCAAGGCTTTCCTTCTTCAAATTCGTTATAATCAGAATTTATTTCCTCTCTGTTTCCAGGGTTCGCCTCCATGCACCCGGCCTTCTTTCCTCGATTCTCATTTCCTGACAACCAAACAATAATTATTGGCACCAGCAATGGCTTTTATCGATGAGGCAAAATTTTTTGTCAAGGCCGGGGACGGCGGCAACGGTTGCGTCAGTTTCAGGCGCGAAAAGTATGTGCCGAAAGGCGGGCCTAACGGCGGAGACGGCGGCAAAGGCGGTTCTGTTTTTATTGAGGCGTCAAGCCGACTGAAGTCTTTAATCGATTTCAGGTTCAGATCCCATTTTAAGGCTGAAAAGGGTGCCAACGGACAGGGAAAAGACCGTCACGGCCGGAAAGGCAAAGATCATACCATCTTTGTGCCGAATGGCTCATTAATAAAGGATGTCGATACCGGTGAGATACTGGCGGATCTTGTAAAGGATGGAGACCGGTTTACGGCAGCCAGGGGTGGTAGAGGAGGTAAGGGCAACCGTCATTTTGCATCTGCCCGGAATCAGGCGCCGAGAATTGCGGAGCAGGGACAGCCGGGCGAGGAACGCTGGTTTCGGATTGAACTGAAACTTCTTGCCGACATTGGTCTTATCGGTCTGCCTAACGCGGGCAAATCCACTCTCCTTTCCAGGCTTTCCGCAGCCGATCCAAAAGTGGCGCCCTACCCTTTTACAACACTCGAACCCCAGCTTGGCGTGCTTAATTTTGATTACATTGAGTCCTGTATTATTGCGGATATCCCTGGTCTGGCCGAAGGCGCGCATAAGGGGGTCGGACTCGGGCATAAATTTTTAAGGCACATTGAGCGGACAAGGGTGCTCTTACATATAGTTGACGCCATAGGATTTGAAAACAAACCGCTAAAGGATTACCAAATATTGGAAAATGAGCTTCGTCTTTATAAGGAGGAACTCCTGGAAAGGCGGTTCATGGTGATCCTGAACAAGATTGATTTATTGGAGGACAATGCAAGGTTAAAGGAAATTACAGACATCTTTGCCGCACAAGGAGTCGAAATACTTGCAATTTCCGCCCTCATCGGAACAGGAATTGACAGACTTAAGGAAATTCTCGAAGATTTGATGGAATCTTCGTAAATATTCGGCTTGATACCAGAAAATATCTAGAACCACCAAATTGTAAATGTTTGGCAGCGCACCCCAAGGGCACTTCCTGCGGGGCGCTTCACAGGGAGGTGAGCAGGCTGATCAGCTATACTTAGGTATGCTGGGCAGCCTGATCGCCTTCCTGTGGAGTGCTGCCGAATATTTACGAATCTTCTATGAAACATGACGCTTAAATTTTCAAAAAAAGAAGGCCTTTTACTGCGGCAGACCCATCTGAAAAACGCTAAACGCGTGGTTGTAAAGGTGGGAAGCGCTGTATTGACAGGTGAGGACGGCTTGAACCATACGGTCTTGAAAGATCTTGCGCAAGATCTTTTTCATCTCCGCGAGACAGGTCGCGAGGTGATCCTTGTCACTTCCGGCGCAGTTGCCGCAGGCAAAAAAAGACTCGGTTTGCCGATCGGGGAGATCAGCTTAAGAAAAAAGCAGGCATTGGCTGCCATCGGACAAGGCAGACTGATGCGGGCCTATGAAAATATATTTGACAAACTGGGCTGGAAGGTCGCCCAGATTCTTCTGACCCATAAAGATTTTTCGTATAGAAATCGTTACCTTAATGTTCGAAATACAATTCTTATCTTACTTGAATGGGGGCTTCTTCCAATTATCAATGAAAACGATACGGTTTCGGTCGAAGAATTGCGATTTGGCGACAATGACAGCCTGGGAGCCATGGTCACCAATCTTATCGATGCCGATATGCTGGTCTGCCTGACCGACGTTGACGGTCTGTATACGGGTAATCCTGATTCAGATCCCGAGGCGCGGCCCGTTTATACGGTTTCAAGGGTTGGAAGGCGGGTTGAGGAAATGGCAGGCCATGTAAAAAGCGCGCTTGGTTCCGGAGGAATGAGAAGTAAAATCAACGCCGCCAAGATGGTCTCGGCCCGTGGAGGTTGTTCCTATATCGGGCCCGGGAAAAAAAAAGGAATCTTAAAGAGTCTGTTTGAAGGCAAGCCTGTTGGAACCTTTTTTCTTCCCCGGAAGGAGAAGATGCAGAGCAGGAAACACTGGATTGCATATACCCTGCGTCCAAAAGGTTTTCTGGTTCTTGATCCTGGGGCATGCCGCGCCCTGGTGGAAATGGGCAGGAGTCTGCTTCCATCGGGAATAATCGAGACACGAGGCAATTTCAAGGTTGGAGCCCCTGTCCACTGTTTGAATGAAAACGGGGATCCTATTGCAGCAGGACTTGTGAATTACAGATCTGTTGAGATTAAAAAGATCCATGGCAGGCACACGTCGGAGATTGAAAAAATCCTGGGATACAAGGACAGCGACGAGGTAATCCACAGGGATAACCTGGTGATATTATAAGGAGGAGAACTGATTATGTCATTACAGGAAACCATTGAGACTATGGCGGTTGACGCAAAAAAGGCGGCCAGGGGATTGATGAACCTTTCTACAAACGTCAAGAACGGAGTCCTTACCGGGATGGCCGATGCCTTGATGGAAAAGAAGGAGTTCATACAGGCGGAGAATGAAAAGGACCTGGCAGCAGGCAGGGAAAAGGGATTATCGACAGCCATGCTTGACCGGCTGCATCTTTCCGACAAGGTGATAAATTCAATGGTAACCGGACTGCACGAAGTGGCAGCCCTTCCGGATCCGGTCGGCGAGGTCACTGAGATGATCAAAAGGCCAAGCGGCATTACGGTCGGCCGGATGAGGATCCCTTTAGGCGTTGTCGGAATGATCTACGAGTCACGCCCCAACGTGACAGTGGATGCGGCGGCTCTCTGCCTCAAGGCAGGGAATGCGGTCCTTTTGCGCGGCGGTTCCGAGGCCATTCACTCCAACCTGGCCCTTGCCCGATTGTTTCAGGAGTGTCTCAGCAAACAGAATGTTGATCCTGCCGCTGTCCAGGTTGTGGGTGTAACGGACCGGGAGGCGGTTAATCTGCTCTTGAGCCAGGAGGATTATATCGACCTGATCATTCCACGCGGCGGCGAGGGACTGATCCGGTTTGTTGCTGAAAATTCCCGGATCCCGGTTTTGAAACATTATAAGGGTGTATGCCACGTCTTTGTGGATAAATTGGCAGATCTTGAAATGGCCACCCGGATTTCCGTAAATGCAAAGGTTCAGAGACCCGGAGTCTGCAATTCCATGGAATGCCTTCTCGTGCATAAGGATATTGCCGATACCTTTCTGCCGAAAGTGGGTGTGGAGTTTGCCAAGGCAGGGGTTGAACTTCGCGGGTGCCCTGTTGTTAAATCTATTTTCCCTGGTGCAGTGGAAGCACGGGAATCCGACTGGGGAATGGAATTTCTGGATCTGATCCTGGCGGTAAAGGTGGTTCCGGATATTAATGGCGCCATGGATCATATTGCTGAATACGGTTCCCTGCATACTGAATCAATAGTGACCTCTGACTATGGAAACGCCCAGCGGTTTTTAAGGGAAGTGGACGCCTCCACGGTCATGGTAAACGCCTCAACCCGTTTCAGTGACGGCGGAGAATTCGGTCTGGGCGCTGAAATCGGAATCAGCACAACCAAGCTTCATGCATACGGCCCAATGGGCCTTAAGGAACTCACAACACTGAAATTCATTGTTTATGGTCAGGGTGAGATACGTACATAAAGGAGGAGGCCTTTATGACCCATCCCCGGCTTGAGGATGCCCAGGGACAGTACATTGAACCTGGAGAGCGGATCGGCCTGTACGGCGGAACCTTTGATCCGGTTCATAACGGGCACATGGCAGTGGCTTTACGGGTGACCGAGGCGTTTTCCCTTGATTCCCTTTTGTTTATTCCCGCCATGTATCCCCCTCACAAGCGGGATGTTGTTATAACGCCGTTTGAACACCGGGTCGCAATGTTGCAGATAGCTGTAACAGGGCGGCCCGGTTTTTTTGTTTCAGCAATTGAGGCGGAAAGGGAAGGCGCGTCCTATACTGTTGACACATTAACCAAACTACGGCGGCAGATGGGAGACAGGATTGATTTTTTTTTCGTGATCGGCCTGGATATGTTTGCTGATATAGATAAATGGAAGGAATTCAAACGTATCCCCGAGCTTTCAGACCTGGTTGTTATAGAAAGACCCACCCACGACCGGGAACTGATGAAAAATATGATGGAACTATATTTTCCTGATTACAGGTTTGAGCCAGGGCTCAATGCATGGGCCGGGAAGAGGAATAAGGGCAGGATTCACGCACTCTCCATGGACCCTGTCCCTATTTCATCCACACGGATCAGGCGGATTTATAGTTCCGGGCGGCCGGTCAGGGACCTTGTTCCGCCCGGAGTGGAAAAATACATGAAAGGAGTTTACATGAGCGATAATTTGAACGATCGGTTGGGAACTAGTGAAGTAGTGTGGAACCTGGAGGATCTTTATGCCGGTGTCACAGATCCTGCAATTGATAAAGAGATCAGCCGCAGTGAGGCGGATGCCGGGGATATTAATGCAGGTTATGCCGGCAGGCTGGATTCACTTGATGAAACCGAACTCAAGACGCTGGTCAGTCGTCTTGAAGCTCTGGCTGCCGCCATGGGCAGGCTTGGAACATTTGCCTGTCTTAATTTCAGCGCCAAGACGAAGGATTCCGAGGCAGGGGCCTTTATGCAAAAGATCAGGGAGGCCAACAGCCGGATCGGGAAAAAAACAGTTTTTTTTGAACTGGAATGGGCCTCTCTTGCCAAGGAAAAGGCCGATCCATTGTTGGCTGCGTCAACCTTAAGCCATTTCAGCCATTATCTTGAAACGCTCAGGCTTTTTGCACCGCACCTGCTCTCTCAGATCGAGGAGAGCCTGCTCCTTGAGATGGCGCCGGTAGGACGAGGAAGCTGGAATGTTCTGTTTGACAAGATCATGGGCCATCTCAAATTCGGAGAACATAAAAGGAGTGAAGAGGAAGTGCTCACCGATCTTTATAACAAGGACCGGGAAGTTAGGAAACAGGCTGCCGCTGAACTGACCGAGGGTCTTAACAGCCAACTTCACATTTTAACTCATATTTTCAATACACTGCTTGCTGAAAAAATGATCAGTGACCGTTTGAGAAAGCACGATTCATGGCTTGGTTCCATGAATCTCAATAATGAACTTCCAGACTCCACAGTGGAAGTGCTCATCAATACCGTGACCTCAAGGTATGACATTCCGACGCGCTACTATCATATCAAGCGCACAATCCTGGATCTCCCGGAACTGACCGATTATGACCGGTACGCCCCTTTACCGAATCTCCCTGGGGATGAGATTCCCTGGCAGAAATGCAAGGAAATGGTGATAAAGGCATTTGACGATTTTTCGCCTGAAATGGGAGATATCGCCGCAAAATTCTTTGATCATAACTGGATACATGCACCTGTTACAGACGGCAAGCGGGGCGGGGCCTTTGCCCACCCATGCGTTCCTGATGTCCATCCATACATTATGGTTAATTATACGGGAAACTTAAGGGACGTCTCCACCGTAGCGCACGAGCTTGGGCACGGCATTCACCAGTACCTGGCCGCGGATTGCGGCTATTTCAACAGCAGCACTCCCCTTGTCCTTGCGGAAACAGCCTCGGTATTTGGTGAACTCCTGGTTTTTAATTTTCAGCTTGATTGCATTTCCGATGAAAAAGAACGCCGCGCCTTTACATGCCAGAAACTGGAATCGATTTTTGCAACCGTGTTCCGTCAGGTAGCAATGAACCGTTTTGAGGACCTGACCCATAATGCGAGGAGAGACAGCGGCGAGCTTTCATCCGACGAGATCTCGGAATATTGGCTAAAAACACAGAGGGCCATGTTCGGCGATTCAGTCAACCTGACCGAGGATTACTCCATCTGGTGGTCCTACATCCCTCACTTCCTGTCCACCCCCGGCTATGTTTACTCCTATGCATTCGGCGAACTTCTGGTACTGGCCCTGTACAGCCTTTACCAAAAGGAGAGGGAATCCTTTGTACCCAAGTATATGCAGCTTCTCCGAAGCGGAGGCAGCAAATCGCCCGCCGAACTGCTCAGGCCGTTCGGCGTGAATCCGGATGACCCGCAGTTCTGGAACCAGGGACTTGAGATTATAAGCCGAATGCTGGACACCGTGGAATAGGCGGGAGCGAACCTTAGAGCCTGTTTGAAAATTCCTTTTTGGGAGGTCAAAGCCTCCAAATTTAAGAGTCCAAAGTTCACATAACCATATGAAATCATTAAAGACTCATCCCCCCTTTGCAAAAGGGGGGCTAGGGGGGATTTTATCTAACTTGTTGAAATCCCCCTAAATCCCCCTTTCCAAAGGGGGACTTAAAAGCGCTCCTTCGAAAACGTTGGGGGCTTTGACTGCCTATAAAAGAGAGTTTTCAAACAAGCTCTTAGAAAGTGATATCTATACAACTGGGGAGTCGAATTTTGGGGAGGCGATGGGGTGATGGGTGACATGAGAACTCTCGACTGTTGAGTATACAAAATTAACAATTCTGAATTTCTGCACAGGTACTTTATTATGCTGAATAATAATCAAAATATGGTTGCTGAAAAACCTGTTGAAGTCATTAATGCCGTGAAATTGATTTATATCTCGATTTGTGCCGGCATCATTAATTCAATCATTGAACATCACGCTGTTTCCATTGAAGAATGGCTGCCTCAAATTGTCTTTACCTACGGCGTTTCTTTTCTTCTTGCCACGAAAATTTCATTTGGAAAAAACTGGGCGAGGATAACCTATTTAATAATAATTTTTATAGGCATTCCGCCCATCACACTTAATTTTATTAATACTATTTCCCAGTCACCGGCTGTCGGCGCTATAATGCTGCTGACTTTTATTTTACAAATCTCGGCCGTGGTTTTATTACTCAATAATAAATCAAAAACATGGTTCAAGGCACTAAAAGTCCAGCAAAATTCAGAGGAGACACCTGATTCCGAGTAGTCCCTGCAAGGCTTGGAATTATTCTGGATTCCGGCTTTCGCCGGAATGACGTTGCGAACTTGATGCCGAAAAACAGCTCGCCCAAAGGGCGAATAGCATGGTAATTACTGAAGAGTTTAAGTTCCCGCCGATTCTGCCGACGCCTCCTTACAGGCCGGACAAACAAGTTAAGGCTATAATCCCTGTAGGACAAGTCGGTCCGGTCACCCGGCTCAGGTACTTACGAAGAGAGCTGCGCAAAAAAGAGCGCGCCGGGTCTGGAAAGTCAATACCTGCGTCGCCGCAGGTGGAAAAAGCGTTTCATATGATGATTAAGCAGTTTAATCAGGACATGGAAACGCAGGGTATCCAGATTTATCTGGTATTGGTACCAGAGGCGGCGGGCTATTCGATTGATGTTTACGATTGTACGGACAAGATACTTTGCAGGTTAGTTCGGGAGGTGTACATAGGCATTGACGAACTTCCTGATATGATTCGCAATCTCCAGGAAAAAGCAGGTCTTCTGATCGATATTATTACATGATCCGAAACATCTTTGAATGCTTTTTCCTCAAAACCCTTGGCACATCAAGCAATCTCAATTATTGTAGTTCAATAATTGAGATTGCTTGATGTGGAACGCTATGGCTAATCCATTCACATTGCGAGTTATTCCCGCCTATTTTCCTTTTTGTAATCGGGCCACCGAGCTTAAAGATCTATATTCCCATGCATACAATAAAGCCAATGTTGTTTTATTTTCGCCTCGACGTTACGGCAAAACTTCGCTCATAAAAAGAGGCTACCAACGTAAGGCGGGACAGCCTGTAAATTCAATCAGTTAGCAACTCCTCAAATTTTGTTTGATTTTAGAATTGCTTAGAGCCAAAATGGCGGAAAGTGCCCCGCTTTAAGTTGGTAGCCTAAAAAGACTCCAGACCGACCTGTCCGACAATGGTTTTTTACGTTATATATCGATTTTTTTTATGGCGACCTCTGAAGATGAAATTGCCCGGCGTATTTCCCAAAGTATATATTCCGTCTTGCATGAGCGTGAATCCCTTTTGGATAAAGGTGTCCGTTTTCTAAAAATATTTAAAACCTTTCGTCCGGTTTTTAAACCCTTTCCCGAAAGCGGTTTTTCATTTTCCGTTGAGCCTGTTTCATCAGGTATGCCCGGTATCGACCTCATTGATAACGTAATGGAAGAACTTGGGTTATTTATCCGCAGGGAATCAATAAACGCCCATATAGTCTTTGATGAATTCCAGGAAATCAGCGAGCTGAAAAACTCACCCATAGAAGGGATTCTGAGAAGACACATCCAGGAACAACAGGCATCCTATTTTTTTGTAGGCAGCCGCCGGAGAATCCTTCTTGACCTGTTCAACCAAAAAAACCGGCCGTTTTATCAAAGCGCCATAATGTATCCCTTAAAATCTCTGCCTGACAAGAAACTTGTTTCATTTCTGGTTGAAAAATTTAAAGAGGGCGGAAAAATTTGTCCCATCCGAGTCGCTGAAAAAATTTCGGAAAAGGTTTCTCAGTATCCTTATTATGTCCAGGCCCTGGCATATAACATATTCGAAATTTCCGAAGATACCGTTTTGGACAATAATATCCAGGCCGATTTTAATAACATGCTGGCTTCGGAGAGATACGGCTACGAGGCTGTTGTTCAAGGGCTTACAG
>JAYEGR010000079.1:0-12779 GCA_034659175.1 Thermodesulfobacteriota bacterium
CCAGCCGTTTTTTCCATTAAAACCTTCCGGCCACCAACCGTCCAGAATACTGAAATTCGGCGCCCCGTTCAATTCCGCCTTCATGCCGGTGATACCACTGGCTTCCATCTGTGGCAGAGGGTTGTTCCGCCACACATCCTACACATCAACCCATGTACTTGGGTTAAGGTACTAATGTCCTCGAACAAGGCAATCCAATTCAAACTTTTATTGGCCTTGACTTTCGTCTGAAGGAATTGCATCATTTACGTAATGAATCAAAATAAATATTTCGGCTTGTGCGGCAGCGCTCCGCAACGTAAAACCGCCATTTCCGGATGGGCGCGAGACTATCATGAAAACAGGTGAATTATAATGCCGGAAATAAACAATATGCCGGCCCCTGGGGAGAATTCATCTCCGCTTAAACTCGATAACGGATCTCGAATCGCGGTTATCGGGGGCGGCCCTGCCGGCAGTTTTTTCAGTTATTCGGCTCTGGATCTTGCTGAAAGGCTCGGGATTGATATACGGATCGATGTTTACGAACAAAAAGATTTTTCCCGGTGCGGGCCTGCAGGCTGTAATCATTGCGGCGGCATAGTTTCCGAGTCTCTTGTGCAGATACTTTCAGCCGAGGGTATCAATATTCCATCCCATGTAGTTCAGTGCGGTATTGATTCTTATGTCCTGCATATGGATGTCGGCAGCGTCCGAATCGATACTCCGCTTCAAGAAAAAAGAATAGCGGCCATGTACAGGGGGGGAGGTCCATTAGGGACAAAGGGGATTAAATGGGGCGGTTTTGACGGATATCTACAGAAACTGACACAAAATAAAGGCGCCGACCTGATAAGGGAGAGAGTTGTTCAAATCAGCCTTGATAACGGATACCCCATTGTTAAAACCAAGGGCGGTCTGTCAAGAAAATATGAACTGATCGCAGGGGCTGTCGGGATTAACGCTTCATCTCTAAAACTGTTTGACGGACTGGTTCCAAGATTCAGACCGCCTGATACAGCAAATACATTCATCTGCGAATTTCAGATGGGCCGAGACCTTGTGAAAAAATATTTCGGCGATTCCATGCATGTTTTCCTTCTGAATGTTCCCAGGCTTGAATTCGCGGCCCTGATACCAAAAAACGAATATGTTTCTCTTGTGCTTCTTGGCCGGGGAATAGACAAGGAGCTTGTGCGTTTTTTTCTGAATACGCCCGAAGTAAAGGGGTGCTTCCCTCCCGGCTGGATGGACTCCAATACTTCCACCTGCAAATGCTTTCCAAGAATAAATACAAGCGGCGCTTTGCAACCTTTTTCCGACAGGATTGTGCTGATTGGCGACTGCTCTGTGACAAAACTGTATAAAAACGGGATAGGCTCGGCATTTTCAGTCGCCAAGGCAGCAGCCTCAACAGCTCTCCTTCATGGAGTATCCTGCGATGATTTTGCAAAACACTTTATGCCGGTGCTCAAGGATATCATTTTTGATAACAATATGGGCAAAATACTGTTTACATTTACACGCCGGATTCAAAAGAGAGACTTTGCAAAATACGGAATTCTGCGTATGGTTTCAAAAGAACAACAAAAATCCGGAAACCGCAGACACATGAGTACGGTCCTGTGGGACACTTTCACAGGAAGCGCTCCTTACAAGGAGATTGTTATGCGTATATTGCATCCGATATTCATATTCAATCTGATCCGGGAAACAGCGTCAGCTATTCTATTTAAGAAAGGCGGCTCAAGCAGACGATTCGGATCAGGTTTCAAGAAATCCGAATCATTAGGCAGGATATACAGGGATGGTGAAGTAATCATCAACCAGGGTGAGGTCGAAGACTGCCTGTATGTGATCCAGGACGGGAAAGCTGAAGTGCTTCAAACTGAAAACGGTAAGGAAATCAGACTCGCGGTATTGGATGAGGGTGAATTTTTCGGTGAGATGGCCCTTTTTGACAGGGAAGTCCGTTCAGGCACTGTTCGCGCACTGGACGGCGAAGTACGGGTGCTGACTGTTGATAAAATGACGCTCCTCCGCCGGCTGCAGGAAGATCCGTCACTCGCCTTCCGTCTTCTTGAAAAAATGTCATCACGTATACGCGGCATGAACGAACAGTTAAGGCATGCTAAATCATCCGGCCTGAATAAAGAAATTACATGAAGATTCTTGTTACCGGCGCTACCGGTTATATAGGCGGAAGGCTTGTTCCGCTTCTTCTTGGTCATGGTTATGATGTACGCATACTGGTGCGTGATCCAAACAGGATATCAGGCCGCAACTGGGCAAAACAGGTTAAAGTCGTGACAGGTGATCTGACGGATTTTGACACACTTAAACATGCCTTTACAGATATGGATATCGCGTTTTATCTTGTGCATTCAATGAATGCGGGCATAGATCATGTCAGGCAGGACCGGCTCTCCGCCGAAAATTTTGTTCAGGCAGGCAGGCATCTGAAGCACGTCATATATCTGGGCGGGCTTGTTCCAAAAACAGAAAAAATATCCGATCATTTGAAAAGCAGGGCTGAAGTCGGGGAAATCCTCGGGTCAAAACTGCCGGTAACGGAATTTCGCGCCGGGCCGATCATCGGATCAGGTTCCGCTTCATTTGAAATGATACGTTATTTGACCCAGCGTCTTCTGGTAATGCCGGTTCCTGCATGGATAAAAAATCATGCCCAGGTAATCGCAACCCGCGATGTGCTTCAATATCTTCTTTTGTCAATAAAGCGTGGGCCTCTTGGTGTCATTGAAATCGGGTCGGATTTGACTGCTTATAATGAGATGATAGATATTTATGCACAAGTGCGCGGGATTATGAAAAGACGGCTCATCCGTCTGCCCTCCCTGCTTCCGCCAAGACCGGCATCAGTCGTGATAGGGCTGATTACATCGATTCCGTATGACATGATATTCCCGCTTATCAAAAGCTGTATGGAATCTGTTGCCGCCGACACAGGCAAGGCGGAAAAATATTTTCCGGAAATCAAACCGATTTCGTATCGTCAGGCGGTAAAACAGGCGCTTGACAGGATTGAACGGAAAGATGTCCCGACCCGTTGGAGCGGCGCGCTTGGAAATCCGCCGGCTTATGAACAGATAGACCGCGAAGGTCTGATCCGGGAAATCAGGAGTCTGCATGTTGACTACCCGCAGGAGGCTGTTTTCGAAAGTTTCAGCAGTATCGGCGGAGACCGCGGCTGGCTTGTCTTGACATGGGCATGGAAACTGCGGGGATTGATAGATCAACTGGCGGGCGGCCCTGGCCTGCGCCGCGGACGCCGTCATCCAAAGGAAATTCTCCCAGGTGAAGCACTTGACTTCTGGCGGGTTGAAGCGGTTGAACCGCCCCGCCTGTTAAGGCTGCGCGCTGAAATGAAGGTTCCGGGCCGGGCATGGCTGCAGTGGGAAGCCATACCGGAAGGATACGGCACACGTTTGATACAGACCGCAATGTTTGCCCCAAAAGGGTTATGGGGTCCCCTGTACTGGTATAGCTGCCACCCTATTCACACATTTCTGTTCAGTGATCTGATAGAGGCAATAGCCTCTGATGCCGGGAAGTTTTAAATGCTTAAAAGTTGCGCGAAAATTTTTAAAACCATTTGTAATAACCATTTTTTTATTCCATCAAAAAAATCTATCTCTTTGGGATGGATACAGGTCATTGACATGACCAACATGATGACTTAATGTGGATCCGCTTATCAGCCAGTACCCAATTCGTACCCTCTGGTAACCACCTCGAATTTCAACAAATTTACTTACAATCTTGTAAATATTCGGCTTGATGCAGGCAAACAGCTAAAATCACCAATAATCTCGCTAAGGGGTGGGGGACGAGGGTATACCAACTTGCATGTGTATGTCTTCAGTTTACGTTTGTTAATAGTAAAGCGAATCCATTTGATTTGCCTGCTTTTTTGTCAAAGGTTATTGTTTCATCACAGTTATGAAATTTATTGGTTCTGCTGACTACATAGTCTGCGAAATCAGCCGGCCCCTTCTTGTAATCTCTCAATGCTTGCCAGATTATTTAAGAATTTTCAATGCTGAATTGGGATATTTTCAGGATGTACTCGATGATGTTAATGGTCTTAGGTTTTGACAACTTGTAACATTTTTTCAATACCCAAACCAACTCACAGATAACTATATGGTTGATGAAAATTTTGTTTCCACTTGAGCAGTAATTCTCAATGAATTCGGTTGCAACAATGGCCTGGAGTTCATCATCCTGTGTGATGTACCTTACGAGTACATTTGTATCAATTCCTATCAAGATCTACCTCCCTGATCTTGTATAGCATTTTTCATGTCTTTTAGTGATACATATTTTTCCGGCTTAGAAACCAGTCCTTTCAACTCAGTTACATCAGTAGTAATTGGCCAAATAGTAACAGTGCCATTGTTGTCCACTAAAAACTCAACTCGATCTCCTTTGTTTATATTCAGAAGGTTCCTAATATGTTTTGGGATGGTGACTTGACCTTTTGTTGTGATAGTTGAAATTGCCATATTTCCACATCCCTTAAATCAAATTTTCTCCTCATGCTCAAGAAGCGGTGTGCAGATCTTCAGGGAAAGCTCTGTGAACCAATTATCCAGTGGTGCTGAATCCCTGAACACAACAGGATAGTATTTGTCCCTTCCGAATTCCCCTGGGTAGTCGTTGTTGCCGTTCCATGTTTTTGACGCCGCATTCATGGCCCTTGACGCATCCGCTTTGTCCAGAAATGATTCCGTATAAGCAAACGATGTGTCAGGGAAAAAATGAAGAGGGAGCTTCAATCCCTTCCAGTATAGTTCCAGAAGTTCTTCCAGGATCTCGCCTGCGTCCGGGGCTGGACTATAACGCCTAACGGCGTCACCGGCTACAAGGAGTGTCCGGCCAGGATAATTTTCAGTGGACAACGCATTCAGGGCCAGATGTCTGATCCAGGCAGTCAAACGATCCTTGCATTTCAGTTTTGCAAACCTGTATTGAAGAAGATAATCCGGGTATATGGAATCTAATCGGCCGGTCAGGTTGAAACCGGACAATTCCAAGTCAATTTCAAGTGGAGCAACCATTTCCGCTGCCTTAAATTCTGATAGCCTGACCACAAATTTTTCCGCCTCCCTGTCAAGCTCCTCAAACAAATCATCTCCGGTTGCTCCGACCGGGAGCATACCGGAAGCACGTACCATGGCCGACGTCTGTTCAAAATTCCGGTCCGCAAGGCGGCCTGCCAGGAGTTTCTGACTGATGAAATAACGATCCAACCCATCGGGCACAAAAGGCTCCCGCTCGTTTAAAAGCTTTGGAATCTCCTTGAAATTCACCCCCAGACGCTCCTTTATTAAAAATTCCGCCGGGTTTATAAAAAAGGCGGTCAGCCTTTCAATACTTAACCTTTGATATTCGCCTGAAGGTTCAGGCAGGGGCGACGTTATAAACGGCACAGTATCACGCTGCTCACCAATGAGCGAGGAAGCGGCCGCGCAGTTTATGGCTGAGTAACTGAACAGATTCCCGTGTCCGTTGAAATATTGCGGGCTGAACGGCTGAAGAGGATGACGGATCATGAGATCAGCGCTGATTTTCCTGTTGTTCCGGGAATATCCTTTGTCAAGATAGTCAAAAAGCGCGCACACAAGCACAGACGGCGGAATTTCACTGTTGTCCCTGATATCCTGTCCCACATAGCTGATATAAAGGACTTCTCTTGCCGAGACAATTGCCTCCAGAAACATATAAAGATCGTCAAGCCGGCGGGAACGGTCGCCTCTTCTTCCGGCCCTGGACATCAGGTTAAATCCGGTAGTCATGTCCGCCCTGGGATAATCTCCATCGTTCATACCCAGCAGGCAGATCACCTTAAATGGAATACTCCGCATGGGCAGAAGAGTGCAAAAGGTCACTCCACCGGTCAGAAAACGGGACCCGGATCTTTCAAGATCCAGCCGTTTATCCAGAAAGGCCCTGATTACTTCAAGCCCTGTCTCTGAAGCAAAACCGGCCAGTTCCCCATGATGAGCCAATTCTGACAGGATCAGGCGTACCATCAGGATCTCAGGCTCGCTTTCTTCGTCAGGCAACAGAAATCGATCAAGCAGCAGCCCAAGATAGTCCCCCCACCCGGTTATGGTGCGTTTCGAACTGAGCCCTCCCACATAATTCGCAAGTGTTGAAATAAACTCACACAAAGAGCCCAATAATTGCGCATCAGCGCCTTCAATGTCGTCAAAAGGAAGGATACCTGCGAACATGCGCTCTTCCCTGCCCGGCATGGCAAACCCCAGGAGCATCCGGTCAAGGGCCGCGAACCAGCTGTTTTCAGAAAATCCTATAAATCCGGACCGTTTCCTATGCTCCTGATCAAGCCCCCAGCAGACCCTGGTATGTTCAAGCCACCTGCTGATAACAGGCAGGTCGTTTTCCGAGATTCCAAAACGCCGCCTGACTGAATCATAATCCAGCGCCTTAAGTACCTCCGCCACGCCGAAACGGCCCCCGGCCAAGTCTAGAACAGCAAACAGGCCGTCCACCACGGAACTGTTTGATCGCGCCGACCGGTCGGCAATAGTAAATGGGATGGACTTAACCTCATCTTTCCGGATACCTGTGTAGCTGTCAACCTCGAACACGGCTTTTACAAACGGCACGTATTTCTCAATGTCAGGCGCCATTACGACCACGTCTCCGGGATCAAGATCCGAATTGCGCTCAAACAGGTACAAAAGCCTGTCAAAAAGGACCTCTATCTCCCGCATGGGGCTGTGACAGGAATGAATCCGGATGGAAACGTCGTCAGCAGGGACTGTAAATCCCTCAGGGTCTGCATCGCCAGACGCTCTAAGACAAAAAATATCGTTCTGTACGCACCCCAGCAAAGTATCCCGTTTCGGCTCCACAAACACCTCTGTTTCCACTGCCCCGTAATCCTGCACCATGTCGAGAAAATCACGCCCCAGCCTGCCCATAGCGGCAAGAAGCGGGTTCCCGGTTTCGAGATACATATTTTCGTGTTCATGGAAATGGGCGCCGGCCTGCCGCCTCTTTTTGTAGATCTCCTTTTCGGAAAAAATATCACCCCAATACTCTTGGCACGGGTTCACAACAAAAAGATGGACATCACAAAATTTCGAAAGCTTTGCAAATAAATCCAGAAAAAATAAGGGCAGAGCCGAAATTCCGAACACGGATATCCGGGCGGGAAGACGCACGGGCTGTTTGTTGTTTTTGCTGAATTTTTCAAAAAAAGATCCCCACAGCGCCACCCTGTGATTTTTGCCGTGCCTGTCCACGAGCGCACGCCATAAGAGAGACTGCCACTCTTCGTCCCCTTCGCCTTTTGCAGGGCCGACGGACTCCCATTGTGTGATTAAATCGGGACGAAAAATCACGTACTGGTCAAAGATATCCGCCAGCCTGCCGGCTAACTGCATAAGTTTCAGTCCTGTTTTGTCATCCTCAAGATATGCGTTTAACGATTTAAATTCGTCATGGGCAATAAAACCGGGTATCAGGTCCATGAGGCTGAACGCCATTATCTCGCGTGAAAAAAGAGATGTATCCGGAATATCTTCCAAATTCCAGCAGAATATGTCCCTGATCATGGCCTCGGGGAAACGAAAACAACCGTTTGCCCACACCCCCAGCCGCGCGGCAAGCTGCATGGAAATCCAGCGATCCATGCCGCTGCTCTGGACAACAATATACTCGGGCGCGAGCGGTGATGCCGGCGGCGCGGCCACAACGCCGGCAAGCGAGTCCACCAGATTTTCGAGACGATTTCCTGTGTAGAATTTTAACATGATTTTTCAGGGCGTTTGGAAACGATTACCTAATTTTACATTCGATACTATCATGCAACAGCCCGTACATATTCATATACAGGAACCTGAATTGTTTTATGCGGTTTACTTTTTCCTTCAAGCGCTTTATCAATATTTTTTGCAACTTTAGGTTTTATCATTTTTTCTCCACATTGTGTGCATACACCAAGAGGTACACTCTCAAAAATATAAAGTTTGCCTTTCCATCGGATTTCACGGGAAGAACTTTGTTCCTTTACTAGGCCACCGCAATAGTAACAATCACTGTATTTATTCATAAATAACACCTCGTCATCTTATTGGTTCCTGGTTCTTGGGTTTAACCATTTCGGCATGGTTGGAATATAAACGGTAATAATGAACAAATGACCCAAAGAATTTTTCCCACATACAAGACAACTCTCTCCTCTTGGATCGAATGAATAGGTTTCAATAATTTCGCAATCCTTCAGAACAAACTCTATTTGTTCAATTGTTAATTCATCATTCAATCTTTCATCATCCGCATGGATAAACATTTCATAGCTTTGGTTTTCAACTTTTTTTTGTATGAACTCAGTAGTAATACTCACTCTTTTTTACTTTTCCCTTATTTTATCTGATTGTTGATAGCCTTTCTTTTTCCGTTCATATGCCAAGCGACTAATCGCGGCGACGCCAGTCGCCGGGAAAGGAAGCGCTGGAGAATTCTTCCATTGCTTCGCATTGACTTTTTTTGCACGGACAAACAAGTTTGTCCATATCAGCCATCAGGCCCTTACAAAAAAATGATGCAAGCCTTTCCTCCCCAAAATCCGCTATAATCAGAATTAAACGTTTTTTCGGGCAGGATAGCAAGCATTAAAAGGAGAAATCACATGCCGATACTTGGTGCGCATATGTCAATAGCGGGCGGTCTGCATAAGGCTTTTGGCCGTATGGAACAGGTGAAGGGAAAAGCGCTTCAGATATTTACCAAAAACCAGCGTCAGTGGATAACAAAGGAGATAACTGAAGAAGAGGCCGGCAAATTCCGTTGCTGCTGGGAGGAAAGCGGCAAGCCGCCGATTGCGGCCCATGATTCTTATCTTATAAACCTTGCGTCCGATAAACCGGAAATTAATGAAAAATCCATTTCAGCCATGGCCCATGAGATAAAGCGAGTGAAAATTCTAGGCATTCCATTTCTTGTCATGCATCCCGGCTCCCACACAGGCGCCGGAGTTGAAAAGGGATTGGCAAGGGTTGTAAAAAATCTGGATCATGCAATTAATCTTGCCAAAGCTCCTGAAGGCGTCTCGATTCTTATCGAGACTACGGCAGGCCAGGGAACAGGATTGGGCGCAGACTTTTCAGAAATCGCATACATACTTGACAATTCCACGCATTCCAACCGCCTTGGAGTATGTTTTGATACATGTCATGTTTTTGCCGCAGGGTATGACATCCGCACGCCTGAGACATATGAAGATACATTTTCCGAGTTTGACCGTATCATCGGCCTTGACCGGCTGAAATTTTTTCACCTGAATGATTCGAAAAATGAGCTGGGCAGCAGGGTGGACCGGCACGAACACATCGGCAAAGGCTCTATAGGATTGCCGGGCTTTCGCCTTCTGCTGAATGATTCCCGATTTGCAGACCATCCGATGGTGCTTGAGACACCAAAGAAAAACGATCCTGAAGATGACAGAAAAAACCTGGCCATGCTCAGGAAATTAATTAAGATTCATCGCGGATTACTGAAGTAATCCGTGATGAACAGTTATTAGCGCTTAGCTTTTAGCTGGTAAATATTCGGCTTGATGCCGGGAAACAGCTAAAGCTACCAAATTGAGGCACATAAGGGACGGGGACGAAATAACTTTCCTATCTAGGCGCTCAGATTTAGGTTAAATTTGGTCGATCTGATTGAGCAAAGCCACAGGCATAGCCAAGCTATTCCGAGGACTTTGCGATTGAAAATCGGCCAAAGATAGCCTGAAGATGAGATGCATAGATGGGGAAGTTATTTCGTCCCCGTCCCTAAGGGTCAGAAGTTTTGAAATATAAGATTTTTCAATTACATTAATCTCATATTGCCAAATCAGTTCTACTACCTTCGTATTTGGCGCCATCCTGTACTCTATAGATTATGGATGCCCTTTGTTTTTTAACAAAATGAAAAGGCTGAAAAGCCCCTATTGCTGCCGGGAAAGATGCTTTTGTTGAGTAGGGGGTTGACTTTTTCTTGCGTTATGACTATATTTATGGTCATAAATAATCAAACGCACCCTAAAACAATTTACTTGGAGTATGATGTGATGGAAACAGTTAGTATTGCAGAGGCAAAAAGTCACCTGAGTCAACTGATTCACCAAACAGAGAGTGGAGAGATAATCCATTTAAGTCGTCATGGAAAGCCGGTTGCCGTCCTGGTTTCACAGAAGCAGTACGATCGACTCGCGAAAGCGGTGGACAGCCCGTGGAAGGCAATCGTAAAGTGGAGGGCAAGAGCCTCGCTACAGGGTGATGATTTCAGTGATCAGGAGATCGACACATGGCGTGATCGAACTGCCGAAAGGGTGTTTTCATGGGAGGAGTGATCTATCTGCTGGATACCAATATTCTGTCCGAGCCGATCAAAAAAAGGCCAAACCAAAATGTGATGACTGCCTTGGAGCGGTATCAAGGGCAGTGGGCAACAAGTTCGATTGTTTGGAGAGAATTGTATTATGGGTGGAAGCGCCTTCCTAATTCAAAGAGAAAGAGAGAGGTCGGCCGATATATGGAGCATCTGGGAAATAGCAGTCTGGAAATATTGCCGTTTGATCGGCGTGCCGCAGAGTGGCTGGGGGTGGAGAGGGGGCGGCTCGAAAAAGCAGGTTTGACTCCATCCTATGTGGATAGCGAAATTGCGGCCATTGCCATAACCCAAAAGCTGACCTTGGTGACACGTAATCTCGCAGATTTTAAAAGCTTTTCCGGGTTACAATTGGATAACTGGTTTTAATGCCTACCATACGGGTTGCCGGCGTATTTTAAACATATAAAGTGGAGGATGGGGACGCTTTAGGAGGATGGGGACGCTTTTTTAAATGGAGGATGGGGACGCTTTTTTAAAATTCAATAACTTTACAAAAAAATGAACAAATTAAAGCACTAGAATAAACCGGCATACAAGAGAAAGGGAAACACTTTCATCATTAAAATGAAGCAGAGAGATAAGTTGAGTTATTAAATTTTAAACGAGCGTCCCCTTCTCCACTTCTCCACACCTTCTCCCACTTCTCCCAGGGAGCGGAGCGGTGTATCGAGTGACTCGTCCGGCATACGGCCGTAGTTCAGGCCGATCGCCGGATGAGGCGTCTCGATACCCCGCGGAGCGGTCGAATTTTTTTGGGTTGTCAAAATATGGCGCCTGCCGGCATCCTGAATATGCAGTCTACCGCTTGTTTTTCTTGACAAAATTACTCATTCCATATAACTCCCAAGGAATATTTCCTTAAAACATGCTGTTTTTGTCATAACACGTTTTGTTGACAGCCGTTTTCTCAGAATAAAGAGGAGTAAGTTCATGGCACTCTTATCCATCTTCCAGGAAATTATTTTCAGAAACTTTGTTTTTCCGATACATCAAGACGCTTGACTATTAGCCGATTAATTAATAACCTAAAGTAACAAAAAATATATTACAACATCCGGAAATAACAATGCCTTTTGTACGGAAAATACCCCTGGATACATTTTCATACCAGGACTACCAACACTGGCCTGATGATGAACGATGGGAAATCATCGATGGCCAGGCATACAACATGAGCCCGGCCCCATCAGTGAAACATCAAAAAATCGTCAGCAATTTTGATTTTCAACTTCATAGTCGTCCAGCGGATACATGCTCCCACTTCATCGCCCCGACAGACGTTGTCTTTGACGACATCAATATCGTCCAGCCTGATGTCTTTGCCGTATGCGATGCACGGAAAATTACTGAAAAAAACATCCAGGGAGCTCCTGATCTCATTATCGAGGTGGCATCACCCTCTACTGAAATCAAGGATCGTAGAGAAAAGAAATTTCTGTATGAAAAATTCGGTGTGGGAGAATACCTTATCGTTTTCCCGGAACGTGAATATCTTGAGCGTTACTCTCTTCTTAACTCCACCTACGGCCCTCCAGAAATTTTTAACTGGAACGAAATACTTCCCATGATTACTTTTAACGATTTCACTATCAATCTCTGGGATATTTTTGAAAAAAATCCAGATGAAAAGACTGAGAGGAAGTCATCCCCTGCAAACACCTCACGTTAGGAACAGAGAGGAAATAAATTGAACAAAATTACGCTCAGCTTTAGGTTAGATTTGGTCGGCTCGATTAAACAAAACCGCAGGCGTAGCAGGGCTACGTTGAGGATTTTGTGATTGAGAGCCGGCCGAAGATGGCCTGAAGATGAGATGGAATTTTGTTCAATTTATTTACGACCTGTTCCTTAACAAAAATCTTTAAATGGGCTCCTCCCTTTCTTTCACTCTTACCAAACTAAAGTTCCGAAAAGGGCAAAGAGCTGAGGATTAAGGGCATGATGGCAAATTAGCGAGTGAGGCAAGTCCCACTCTTTTATTATGAGGGCATCCGCCCTTTTTTTATAGGCCATATAAATCCACCTAATCCTCAGCTCTCCACCCTTTTCTTACCTTCTTGACTCTTTCAATGGCACCCTATACAATTGATCAAAAACTCAATTCAAGGAGTGCTTGTGAAAAACTCATTTCTAAAACAATTTTCACCAAATATCAAATTCAATTACACTTGCTTTGACAGAGTCATTATTCGCGGATATATACGCAAGCTTTTTTTTGAGGCCGGTGTTGTCTTATTTCGGCTCAACCGGAACTGGTGTGATGCTAAACCCCGTCAACCGGAATCAATGTGGTCAATAAAATCAGTCTGTTACGCAAACCATTGTTAATATATCAATATTTTAACGATAGTATTAAGAGTAAAAAA
>JAYEGR010000080.1:0-12745 GCA_034659175.1 Thermodesulfobacteriota bacterium
TTTCTTAAAGAACCTTCTCTAATTTGCTGATATAAGGTTCTTTAAGAAAGAAAAATGTTATTGGATGAAAAATAGAAATCAGACACGGGTAATTGACGCCAACAGGGGTTTTAATTGTCATCTAATACACATACAGCGTATCATGATCTTTCGTTGAAAAAACAGCCTCCCGGAAAGCCATTCGGTTCCAATTGGAATAGACATAGCTCTCCGGCACACATGCCATGGGAACCGAAAGCCGCCTGATTAACGACGGATGGTTAAGCAGAATTCCGCTGATTCCCATCAACATCAAGTGAAGAAAGGCAGGCCGTCTACCGGGAATTTTTTCTTCATGAGTTGGAGCCTGGTGTCGTTGACCGGATTCGTCAGGCAACCAACGGGAATTTTGCCCTTGGCAAACCAACGGTTCAAAGAAGAAATAGCCGCCATGCTTGGCCGCCGGGTAACTCTCGGAAAAGCAGGCAGGCCGCGAAAGAAAACAGAGAAGAAGGAGGGTGACGGATAAACGTGGTCTGTCCCCTATTTTTCCTTCTTCATCTAAAATCCTTGTGCTCGACCGTAAACAGTAGTCTGGCTAACGGGTTTTAATAAATATTTTCACCACATTGTGTGCAACCCCTGTTTGTTTAATATATTTTATATGATACTCCTCCAGAACTTGTTTCATTTTATTGCCAAAATCCTCAGCAATAACGAGCGTCACCCCATTGTCAGCAAGAAATGAAGCTGCGCTTGGCCCAGCGTTACGAGATTTATTCTTCGCAGGGTTCTCTACAGTTTCAAAAAAATTACCCTTGTCATCGAAAAACAGAAAAAAATGAGTTCTGGCAGCCTGTTGGCTTATGGCCGAATCCTTTGTCTGCCCCATTGAAGCCACGGCAATTTTCATTACATTGCTAGAAGCATATACGGCAATGTTAAAAAACAAAACCAATAGGGAACTAGCAATAGTGATTTGTATACTTTTAATCTTCATAAGGTCTCCATCGAATTTTCAAATAAGATTTAAGGAATGTCCCCAAGATTCTCACTTCAAACTTTAGTTCACTTTAGACATTTTTCAGGTTTATCCGGGTTAGGGTGTTACGTTATATGGATGGCCTTTTGTTAATTGTTGCATCTTTTTCTTTGAATAGCCCAATATCTCCCACGCCTCTTTGTATACGGGTCTTCCGTCTTTATTAAAGGGATCTATAAGAATTTTTCTATTAAAAAACGGAGAAGGCTTCCAGTGGCACTCCTTACAACCAGTTGCGCCGAGGGCAAGTTTCCCACTGACCACATTATGGCTCAGGCCAAAAGCCTCGCAGCACTTAAACCCTCCATCCTTTGTAGGCATCATTGCCGTGTGCAATTGATTGTTTTCCAGGTAATAGATCATTCCACCCTTTACCAGCACAGGGGTATGGTATACAAGGCGACATTCGAACCCGTCCTTGCCCTCTGACAGGGCATTAAGATATGTCTTTATCTCTTCCGCGGTGTTTACGGCCCCTGACCCTTTTAATGCATCCAAGAGTGCAAAATTAGTGATTGTAAATTTATTTTTTACATTGGCTCCGGTAAAATCCCTGATTCTCCACAGGGGAACAGGGATAACACGATGAGAAGCCCTGTCCCAATCCCCCCACCAGATGGCCTGCATGGGGTCCACCGGCCTGATTTTCCCTTTATATTTGACAAAGCCGGAACACCAACTGTTCTTGGGAGCCCTTTTGCAGGATCGGTTTGGGTTTAAGGGATCATTGGACAGAAAATCTGTTGTCAAATACTTAATAGTATGCCCTGTTGTGGCATTATCAATCACTAACGTGGCCGCATTGGTCTTGTATGGGATATGACAGGTCTCGCAGGCGATTTTCTCGATGTGCAAATCCGGAAATTTATGGTCCGGCTTTGGCGCACGTTCATCCGCGCCCTTTAGATGGCAATCAATACACCCTTTCATTGTACCATCAAGGTCATCTCTCACGGAACCCGCCAAGATATCTCCTTTTGCAATCTCGTGATCTTCTCCACTGGGGTGACAATAGATACAAGTCAGACCCTTTGCCTTGTGCACATCTGTTTCAGGTTCCCAGCTCCTTCCTCTTTTCCTGCTCTCCGCCCTTATGTGGCAGTTCCAGCAGTTCTTGTCTGGCGCCTCTCCCGTTATAAAGGCAGCAAGGTTTGCCGGGTCGGCGATGTTTGTCTGTGTGTAATCGATGCGAAAAGAGATGGCCTTGGGTTTGGCTGAAGGCACGGCAGGGTTTGATACTTTAAGATCCTTAAACCATCCCGCGCCTACCATGGGGGCCTCATAGAGGAATCCTCCTCTAACAGCAAGGGCACGCTTTTTCCAGTTATAGCCCTTAAGGTGGCAGATCAGGCAGTCTGCTTCAAGGACGCCGCTTTTTCCCCAATTTGATCTGTAGTAATCACCGTCAAGATAGTTGTCACCCATGGGTATAATATTGTTTTCGGGAACTCTTACAAATTCATCGTATCGATTTCCTTTGCGATCATACTCTGCAGGGCCACCTCCAGGATGGCATTCGCCGCACGTCGTTGTCCAAAAATAGGATGATTTGTCAATGTCACAGCGCCTCATATTCACTTTCCTGGCCAACTGGCTGGAATCTGAAGAGGGGGGTCACCATTTGCCATACATACCATGTGACATAAGCCAGGGGTTTTTGGAGTCCATATCATCCCTTATAATTATATTCCCCTTGGCATCGGTTCGCCCCTGTTGAAAGTGATAGGCATTGGTTATGGCATCATAATCATGACACCCCCCACATGTGTTTTTGGGGCTGTAAGGGATGTTACTGTCCAGAGAAATTTCATTTCCATTGTAATCTATTAAATCTATTTCCGGGTGTGATGGCTCCTCTGAGGCCATGGACAGGTCAAAAACAAAAATCATTAAAAAAATAGATAAAATAAAAAAATAGCTTTTTTTCATAGCAGACCTTCTCCTTTGAATAATAGTTGTCATGCCCTTTCAGTCTATAATTTTAATGAACCTGCAGATTTTTCGTATGTGGTCACAGGGTGGGAAAACACCCTGTTGCCTTGATTTTACGTAAATATTGGCTATTTTCAACAGTTGTCGGTCATTCTTGAGAGCAAGGGGTAAAACATCGTAATATCAAAATGTTAAGCGCTTCAGCTTAATCCTGAACGGAATTTGCTGCAAATTTAATCGTTAAATTTCAGGTGGTTAACCCTGTGACCACATACGATTTTTCAGCTATATTGAAGATATATTGTAACTAATATGACGGATGTGTCAAGGCCAATGGCCTTTCCGGAAAACTCAGGGTAAGATGTCTGGATTCCAGCTTTCTCCGGAATGGCAGTTGGATGTAACTGCCCGTCATTCCGATGAAAGCCGGAGGTAACGAAGATTCCTATCCAATGAATAGTCGCAAATGTAATCTACCCCAACTTAAATCCGGGAATCCAAGGAAAATCGATTGTTGAGCTGATCTTCAGAATTACCACAATGACATGGCTGCTTGAGGAGACATACATCTTTGCCTTCTATGCTGATAATACCCTCATCAACAAATCTGCGAATAAGGCGGGAAAGGGTCTCGGGGGTGATTCCGAGCAGAAGAGCGATTTCGCCCTTGGGCGCCGGCAATTTAAAGGAGGGGGAAAGCGCCTGCCCGGAAAGGCAATTCAGGTAATTCAGAAACCGCATTCGGGGGCAGCAGACAGCGAGATCTCTGATACTGTTCAAATACGCCTTTTGCCGCATGGCTATATATCCGAACATACGCATTGTAAAATCAGGCCGATCCCTAAGCATACTATGGATCCCCCTGATGCGATGGCCAGAGTTTCCACCGGTTCCAAACAAATGGCGCTGACAGGATAGCGCCGCTCCAGTAATAACACGAGCCATCCAATCAACTCCCCGGGACTCACAAAATTAACGGCAACCTCTTTGCCGTCCGTGCTTGTCTTAGAAAGTTTAATCCGGCCGGAGGCAAGAAAGTAGCCGAACCTGCCTTCTGCTCCTTCATGAAAAAGAAACTCTCTTTTCTTCCTGGCGTGGAAATAGCTGATACACTTCAGATCACGCAGGCGCCGTCACACCGACGTTGCCGAAACATGACTGAATAAAAAAAGAGAAAGCGGAATTCTTGTTCATTCCAGCATCTTGCATGTATGGTATGCTGCAAAAGCAGTTTATATTTTCGTATTAGGACTCGCTCAAAAATAAGGGGATGGGAAGGCACTAATAACTAATGGAAAGACCGCCATAATAAAAGGTCGGCTCCACATATACGATTTCATCCTTTTCCTCCTTTGTATTGAAGATATTGTTAACGCCCGCAAACAGCTTGACATACTGGAACAATTCCTTAGACAGGTGGCAGTGTAAAAGGGTGTAATCATCTTCTGTTCCGTCGGCATAGTAACGCTCTCCGATGTAATTCATTCTGATATTGGCCTGGAGTCCATATCCAGGGTGATTATAACCCAGTTTTAGATACCCCTTGTAGTCCGGCTGTCCCTCCAAATCCATGTCGGTTTCCTTGTCTTTGGTATTCAGACAGGTCATATTTCCGGAAAAAGATAAGCTCCAGGGCAGATCCATGCCGAATTCAAGTTCCACACCTTCCATTATCGCCTCATCAATATTTTGATACCTGTAATAATCTATCTTTTTTTTGCCTTTGCCTGTTGACTTATAATGGACGGGTTCAATCAAGTCCTGTACCTCGTTTCTAAAGGCGGTAATTCTGCCCCAGAACCTTTTGTGTTCGCCTTCAATGGCTGCTTCGTAAGACTCTGATGTCTCCGGGTCCAGATCGAGGTTAGGTTCATAGACCAACTTCCCCCTTTTTCTATAAGAAGTGACAAAGAGTTCGGATATGCTTGGCGCGCTGAAACCTCTGCCGTAAGAGGTTTTTAGTCTGAGATTTTCAAAAATCGCGTAAATCAGCGAAACACGCGGCGTCCATTTGGAACCAAATTCTGAATTATCATCAAATCGCAAACCTAAAAGTATAAGCAAAGGGTCAACAACCTGATATTCATCCTGAAGATACATACCAAAATCATCTAAATCATCATCACGACCGGATGTGTCCTCCCTGCTTTCTTTTCTATATTCAGCGCCCACTGTAAGAATATGCTTGTCCCAAAATGCTCCTGTGAACCTGCCCTCGACCTGATCCAGTTTACGTTCTGCATTCTCCTCGGCAGATACGTCGGCATGCGGTGAAAATTCGATATCATTTTCATGTTCCGAGTGATAAGCCCTGAGCATAATGTTACTAAGAGAATTCAGCCTGCCGGCGTATTGCAGGAAGTAGTTATGTCTATTGTCTTCGGCAGTTCTTTCCCTGTCAAGGTTTTGATAAAACCTCACTCCCTCTCTGTCCCTGTCGCTATACTCAAATCCTGCCAGGAGGCCGTGATTCTCGTTCAGGTCAAAAGAGAAACGGCCGTTTATTGATTCCAACTCTACATCATCTCCATCATCGGGAACCACCCCATCGCTGTCCCAACTGTCTTTATGCCTGGATCCGCACGTAAGGAGGAATCCGAAACGATTAAAGGAATTCCCGACATATGCGCTGCCTACAGGCTCTTCACCTTCTCCATACGTGTTTACTCCGTATTGCAGGGTAGCGCCCACTGCCAATTCCCTGGGCGGTTTTTTTGTAATTATGTTGACAACACCGCCTATTGCGTCACTTCCGTAAAGCGCGGAGGTCGGGCCTCTGACAACCTCAAGACGATCGATCATATCTACGGAGATTTGATTTATATCCACAAAATTCTTGTAGCCCCCGACAAGCCTCCTTCCATCAATAAGTATCAGGGTATGTTTGCCTCCCGCGCCCCGCAGGCTCGGACTTTTTGTTCTTCCTGTCTCCCCTTCAACCATAAGACCTGTTGCCGTTTGCAACGCGTCCGCCACGGTTTGGACATCCATTTCTTCTATCTCTTGCGAGGTTATTACTTCAATGGAACCGGGGACGTTTTCTATCTCCCTTTCCGTCATCGTGGCAGTGACAACCATCTTTTCCAGTTCCGCCGCCTCCTGTGCCTGAGCGGTAGAGACAAAGGCAAAAAGCAAAATCGATAAGCACAATACGAATTCAAACAATTTCATGACACATTCTCCTGCTCTATGACTAATGAGCCTTTATTTATACAGAGCCGCAAACCACATCGTCAGTATATTAGGATATTCAATCACTGATGAATCAATATATAGGGGAAGACTGTATATTTCATGATTCTTGACGGCAGGGATATCAAATAGCGACAAATCTTTCTTGAGAGCCTTGTTTAATCCCTTTTGCACGGGGAAAGATTTGCCTGTTATGATAATCACATCAGGATTTGCCTTTGCAATATCCGCCATATTTTTCAATAAAAAATATCCTTTTGTTACCTTTGTTCCCTCGGATTGAAGCAAATCGCCTACGTTACTGCATCCCATGGGGTTGAGAAGAAAAAGGTCGGAACAACCTTTTGGTGCTTCCACCTGAACAAAAAATTTACCGGTATTGCCTACCGGAATACCTCGCAGTATCAATACTTTTTTGTTCTGTTTCTTGACAGGCATCCTTTTTAAGGATTTATTGAGGCGGGACTTGTAAGACTTGATCAATTCTCCGGCCTCTGCTTCACGGCTTAGAAGCCTGCCTGTCTGTTCAATTGCCGATTCAATGCCGTCGGAAAAATCTACAAATCCCAGTTCAAACCCCTTTCCTTCAAGTTGAGGGACTACTTTCATGGGATTGGCGTCAGGCATATACAGACTAAACTCCTTGCTGTTTTCTATCAAAATTCGTTTAATACCGGTTGTTGCGGCGAATTTGGCCACAGCCCCCTTGTTTTTTATTGTTACGGACTTGGGGCAGCCCAGAGAACGAACTGAACTCAGTTCCTTTGAAACAGCAGGCCAGAAGCATCTTGCCACCATTGCTTCAGGCACAACACCGAGGTTATAAGAAATGTCAACCAATCGGTCCCCGATCATGATCACCTTTATTTTTTCTTTCCCCGCTCTGGGACCTGAAGTTGCCAATCCAGGCAAAAGGCAGATCAATCCGAGACTGACCAACACAATACAAAGCGCCGCATGAAAATACCTTCTTTGAATAACTTCTGACATTTTGTTCTCCTTTTATTAATTGGTCAGCAGAAAGTTCGCATAACCGTTTGAAATCGTTAATATTTTTAGTTCCGGGTCGATTTTCAACAAATTCCTCCGCATGTAATCGTTCACAGGCGCCCCATATGTGCGCTAGCAGGCTGGAGAACTATAGTAAACCTATGTGAACCAGACTGATCGCGTGCAGATGGGGCGCCTGTGAACGATTACTTTGAAGCAGACAGGGTTGCTGCGTGCCTCAAGAATTTTTGGGCTGTTTTTTTTTGCTTGGGAAAGCGGCAGGCCTTTTGAAATGCGCTCGTGGCCGCATCATTTCTGTCCGCTTGCAACGCGCAATAGCCCATCATCAAATGCGCCCGACCCATTTTCGGATCTTGCTTTACGCTGTGGCCGAAGGCATCATACGCCCTGTCAAAATCCTCTTTTTCGTAAAGCACACGGCCCATCATGAACCAGAGCGCCGGGGTTGACTTTTGCTCTAATGCGGTCTCCAGTGCTTCTAATGCCTTTGCAGGGCAATGTGCGGCGATATGAGCCGAGGCAAGTTTCTCATGGTTGGCAGGACTGTTCTCCATGGACAGGACTTTTTTGTAATATTTTGCCGCCTTCCGCGGCATGCCGATTACGCTGTTGAGATCACCGAGCAGCATGAGGTCTTTCAGATTTGCATCAGTCAGGTATGAGTGAATTGTCAAAGCGGCGGCAGCATCCTTGTAATCGTTTTGCTGCAAATGAAACCGGGCCAGGATTTTCCACCAGCGGGGGTCGTGTCCGTTCTTGGCAAGCAGCGTATGGATTACATCAAACGCCTTTTCATTGAGCTGAAGATCCATACAGACCTTTAGTAACGCCTCGATCCATTCTATTTTGGGATCTCCTGCTGCACCTGATGAGAGATACTCCAGATGGGGCAGGGCCTTGTTTCCCTTTTCCGCCATGACAAAGGAAACAGCCGCATAGTAAAGCAGAGAGGATTCCTTTTTTTCATTGAGTTCAAAGGCTGTTAAGAGGCAATCTCCGGCTTTTTCATACTGTTTCAGGTCAAAATAGATCTTCCCCATGTTTTGCCAGGCAGCAACAAAGCCGGGATATAAATTCGCGGCAGCGCGATAATGAAGAACCGCATCCTTGTCTCTGCCGGACATGGTAAGGACATTGCCCAACGTGAATTCTACGAGATAGTGCGGTTTTTTTCGGTTTTTCTCAATAAATTTTTCAAGACATCCTTCCGCTTTTACGTACTCCTTTTTTTCAATTGCCTGCTGGGCCTCATAAATAATCTTCTGAATCGCCGGCGTCAGCCTCGGCGGTTCGCTTGCCGCCTGCGAAGGGAAAAAAATCAGAGACAGAAGCTCAAAGCTGAACGTAAAAAACAAAAAATTTCTCATCGCCACAATCCTGTTAATCCCATGTCACATCCCTTCCATGTCAAATTCAATAGTAGTGACTACCCAGGTGGAAACGGCCTGGCCGTCGAACTCACCCGGAGAAAACCTCCATGATGCAAGGGCCTTGCGCACGCTTTCATCAAAAATTCCGTCCGGGATTGACTTGAGGATCTTGATGCTGCTCACATAACCTTTTTCATCGACCAGGAATTTGACATCCACTTTTCCGGTGATATTAAGTCGCTTGGCGCGGTACGGATAGATGGGCTTCATCTTGAAAACCGCCATGGGCATCCTATCTACCTCTCCATGGTCATAAATATTTTTTAATACGGCAGGCGGAGCTATCGGTATACCCATTGCCAGCTTAGAATTGATCTCAAAGCTGAGCCTGGGCATCTCCATCTCTATCTGTAGTTTTTTCGGTGTATTATACTGCAAGCTGATTGTGGGAATGACTTTTTCGGGAGGAGTCTTCTCAGGCGGTTTTTCTTCTTTTTCCGGCGGCGGCTCCTCGGGGTTTATCTCCACCCAATGCACAGGAACAATGGTTTCAAGATCGTCTTTACTCAAGTCGCTTTGTACGAAAAGGGGTAGGAGTGCAAACAAGAAGATATTGACCATCAGGGCAAGCCCGGGGGCAATGAGATTGCGGATTGCAACCGGCATCACCTTTCTCCGTCCGGTTTTGATGCAGCTATACTCACATTCAGGGCCCCGGCCAGTCGGCACTGGTCCATGACCTTGATTACAACGCCGGTATGGCTTGTCTTGTCGGCCACAATAACCACCGCCCCTTCCGGATTTTCCGCAACACATCGTTCAACATGGGCCCGGACGCTTCGAACGTCGATCTGCTTTTTTTCCAGAAAAATCCGTCCATCGGCGGACACTCCGATAAGGATGCTTCCCTTTTCCTTGAGCGTTGCGGTGGAGGCCATTGGACGGTGAACATCGATTCCTGTTTCCTTTACAAAGCTCGTTGTCACCATGAAAAAAATCAACAAAAGGAAAACCAGGTCGATAAGCGGGGCCATGTTAATGTCAGCGGTTTTATTTGTCCCGCGGTAAGATTGACGTACATTGATCATGGTTTTTTCCTGTTCAAATTCTTCTTTTCAGCGTCATGACGAGTTCATCGAGACGATTCTGTATGCCCCTGGCGCGACGGATGAGAAAAGCACTCATAAACAGGCCCGGGATTGCTACCAGCAATCCGCTTTGAGTGGTAATCAGGGCCTCGGAAATTCCTCCTGCCATGGCCTTGGCATTGCCTGTGCCGAACAGAGCTATTACCTCAAATGTGGTGACCATCCCGGTTACTGTTCCCAAAAGGCCGAACAACGGCGCTATAGCGGCAAGCACACCGATAACCGCAAGATAGCGCGTAATATATGGCCGCTGTCGGATTACACACAGATCAAGGATGCCCAGATCGACTTTTCTGCTGCCGGTACGTTCTTTGAGGAAATTCGCCATGAACCGTGATCGGAGTCCGTTTGAAGTCTTTGGCGCGAGATCACGGTCAAGCATCTCCACCGCCTGTTTCAAATCAACGTCATTTCTATCTATGCGACGGAAATAGATAATTCGATCGACTATAAGGGCCCACATACAGAGAGATGTCAGGATGAGGGGTATCATCACCGCACCTCCCGGGCGAAGGTACTCATAAGCGTCTGCAATAAAATGCATCAGTACATTTACTCGATAAAGGTTATTTCCCTGTGGATAATGTTGGTCAAGGCTACCGCCTTTTCCTCCATGTCCCCTACTATATGCTCCACACGCCGGCTCAGGAATGTGTGCATGAGCATTATCGGGATGGCAACAGCAAGACCAAGCATTGTAGTGACCAGCGCCTCAGAGATGCCGCCGGACATCATGCGCGGATCACCTGTGCCGTAAAGGGTAATAACGTGAAACGTTCCGATCATGCCTGTCACCGTGCCGAGAAGCCCGAGCAAAGGCGCAATTGCTCCCATAATATTAAGGGTAGGCAAGAATCGCTCCAGGCGTGGAAGCTCCTTTAAGATTCCTTCCTGCAGCACACTTTCCAGGGTCTCCCTCTCTTCACCTCTGGCCTGCAGTCCAGCCTTTAAAACATTGTAAACAGGCCGGCCTTTCTTGTCCTTTACCATGTCATCACATTCTCTCCATTTTCCTTCCAGGGCCAGTTCATTGACTTTTCCCATCACGCGGTCGGCGTTGGCGTGAACACCCTTTAAAAAAACAGCCCGCTCTATTACCAGGATAAAAGCGACAAGACCTATGATCAGGATAGGCCAGACTATAGGCCCGCCGTTTTTGATCTGATCCACTAAACCGGATCTGTGCGTTATCTGTCTGAGGGCCGCTCCACCGGAAAAATCAAGGGTGACATCATCTGTTTCGCCTTGCATATATTTTTTCAGATTCCTCTGGACAGGCCATGATGGAAGGGCCGAAAGGGCGAAAAAACGATGACTTCCTTCTGAATAATTCAAAAATCCTGTTTCCTTGCCGGTTGTGTAGGCAGCCGTGAACTTGCCGATGGTCAAAATATCTCCGGACTGCTCAGTCCCTGAACAGTCCACAAAGGCCCCTTTCCGCAGACCCACCTCACCGGAAAGGGCCATCTCCTGGAAAAAAAGATCGGTAATGGTTTCAAAATCATCCATTCCCGGAAAACGGTTTTTGTCCAGGATCGGCTTGAGCAAATCAGGCCGTTCGGTAAAGCGGGCCGTAAATTGAGACTCTGTTATGATCGTTTCAAGATCCCGGGCAACCACGCGCACGGCACCGGCGAGTTCACGCATCTGCATCTCGTCATCTGATTGCTGAGAAGAGAGTTCGGTCTCTTTTTTTCTCAACCTGTTAAGTTCATCCTGCATGAACTCGATATCAGAGTTCAGTTGTTTTATGGCGGAATCCATCCGGGCAATCTCTTTTTCAAGGGATATACGGTCTTCGAGGATGCGCTGTTCGCCGGCCCGCGCTTCATCCAATGCCGCCTCAGTGTCAGCTGTTGCCTTTTTTGAAACAGCCCGCATATCCTGTCCATTAACAGGATATGCTAAAATGAGCATTAACATCAGTACCAGGGAAATTTTCATGGGATGATCCTTCCAACAGGCAGCCTGACCATGTCGATAGTCCGCCTGCGACATGCCATCTGAACGGCCTTGTTTATCTCACGGCAATACGTGGAAGGAAGGACTTCCCATCCTTGTGCCGCTTGATCATAGTGCCCTGTCTTTTTGCCGTCCCGCGTACGGCAAAAAAGCGACAGCCGCCCCAGTCTCAGGATATCCACAAGCACTGACTGACCATCCAGATCCACAGTATCCTGGTAGACTTCCACGGTGCGGCCGTATTCGGTCTCTACCTGAATGGACTCCATGACCATACGGTACTTTTCGGTGACAGGTTTGTCCGGCCTTGCCATGATCTCTTTGATCAAAGAAAGCCGGATGCTTCGTTCCTCCGGCAGAAAAGGGAGGTCCTTTTTGATAAATTCCTCAAGGTTAGCGGTCACGGATTCCAGGTAGCATTCCAACTCCTCTCTGATCCGGGCCGTTTCTCTGATTCTTCGCTCATACTCTGTAAGCCGGACCTTCCGGGCCGTGAGGGCCTTTTCGGTTTTAAATTTGACCTTTTCAAGGTGTTCCCGATTCGCTTTCAAAGACCGGTAGCGTGCCGTGAGTTCCGCCCTGGTCCCGGCCCATGCATCTTCTTTTTTCTGGGCTTCCTGGCGGATTTCGATTGCTTCCACAACCGTTTTTTGGATCTCGTCCGCCTCTGTCCCGGCCATAGACTGCACATGCATAGCAGAGACCAGAAACAGAACAGGCAAAACAAAAAGGGTTATATTCTGAGATCGTTTACGATTCACCCATATCCTCCACAAAAAAAAGCGCAACTCGGCCTTGTACCACGACCCAAGTTAAGCCCTCACTTTCTCCGCACTTTTTTTACGAGCCGAAGACCGCAAGGCACTCCTTAATAAGTTTTACACAACAAAATAATTTAGGGCATCCTAATACACTAGAAACAGATCGATGTCAAATCTTTTTTTAATGATCAAATATCATTGATTTACTTAACGGATCAATAATGATTCGTAGCTTTTAGCTGTTAACGACAAAGCCCGCTGATTGAAGTAGTTTAATTTGGGACGGCTTGAGAGATAATTTTATGAATTTAAGATTGAAGAAGGGGGATTTCTTCAATCAGAAGCCAT
>JAYEGR010000081.1:0-12613 GCA_034659175.1 Thermodesulfobacteriota bacterium
TGAAAAAATGTTGCCTGTGACTTAAAATTTCAGGTGTTTTTACTCTCACCGAGTGCTGATTCTATCAAAAAAGAAGCATATGGTCTTGTGAATTCCTGTTCTGTCAGAAATTGCGAATGCACCCGAAAAAATTATATTGTGGTCGAGGACATGAAGGCATCAGGCTTAATCAAGGCTTAAAAAATGATCACCAAAGGCTTTGTAAATATCGCGGCGATGGCCGATAGCCCAAACAATGATGGTTTTTTCTTGAGTATCGGCCTTAAAGATAATCCTATACCTCAAAAATTTATAAGACCGGAAGCCGCTTAATTCAGCTTGAAGCTCTTTGCCAAGATAAGGATTTTTGGCAAGTTCCTTCAGGGCAGCTTTCGCAGCTTTTTTTATTTCAGGACTGAATTTTTTTGCTGCCCTGTTTGCAAAAGGCGTGATTTTGACTTGACAGGTCATTAAAACGCCTGGGCAAGATCAATTAACCGGCCTGCTTTCACATCTTTAGCAGAACCTTTTAGCTGCTTCATTATTTCAGGATCGGCTAGAATATCAATAGTCTCTAAAAAACCTTCAAATTTTTTCATGGACAGCATAACCGCTTCAGGTACACCGTTTTTTGTAATTGCTATGGTGTCGTCACTGTCGTGTAGCTGCCTCACTATATCTAAAAGTTTTGCTTTGGCCTGAGTGATTGGAACGTAAGTCTCAATTGTCTGCATTGTTATATCTCCCGTTTAATTCATTTGGCTACCAACTTAAAGCGGGACACTTTTCGCCATTTTGGTTCTATGGAAATTCCAAAATCAAGCAAAATTTGAGGAGTTGCTAACTGGTTGAATTTACAGGCTGTCCCGCCTTACGTTGGTAGCCATTCATTTTACTGGTAATTATAATGATTACTCTGACAATTTGCAAGAATAATGGTTAAAATAATGACTATTATTCATCCCCTGGACGCTAACATTTTCTGCCCCTTTTCGTTAAGATTAATTGTCAGGTCTTCATTCTTGACATTAACTTAACCAGCGATATTGCTCCGGTCTATCCACCATCTTGGCCTTGACAGGATAAGGGTCAAGTCTACGTTTGGCCCATGAGCAATCTATTTTCTCTTATTCTTAAACTTCTATGCCCCCTTGAATGTATCGGAAAAACAAAACCGCTTGTTTTCCGATTGACTTTTAGCGTATTAGCACCTATAATAGGCCTGTAATTTAAGTACTAATATGAGCACCCTAAAGGAGGCCATATGTTACAGGCGAAATTCAGCGTTGAAAAAACGCAAGCCCTTTTTTTAAGCAATTTTAAAGCTTATGGATTTAAGGATAAAAGCTCTATGATCCGTGCAGCCATAGACCATTTTAAGAAAGAAATAGAACTTGAAAGTCTAAGAAAATCCGCTGACCTATATTCTGAGATTTATTCTGAAGATGAGGATCTAAAAGAATTAACCGAAACAGCAGTAATCGGGTGGCCGGAATGACCGTGTTGAAAAGAGGTATGATTATTGACGTCAATCTTGACCCGACACTGGGTTCGGAAACTGGGAAAATCAGACCATGTGTAATTGTGACCAATGATGTTTATAATGAAAGAGTCCCGGTTATCCAAGTTGTTCCAATTACTGAATGGAGTGCAAAAAAAGCCCGAATAAAAACCAATGTTGAAATTCATTCTTCACCGGATAATGGCCTATCTAAAAAATCCGTAGCAGACTGTCTGCAAACACGTCCAATAGATCATCGTCATAGGTTGGTAAAAATTCGCGGGAAATTGTCATCAGCTAAAGTACAGGAAATCAATCATTCTTTAGAGTTTATTTTTGAACTTAATTGGTGAGGATGTGTTTTATACCTGCCCTGAAAAAGATGGCCCGATCGTTGACGCTTGACGTTGAAGTATGTTGTATAAGCGCCGTTTTATGTGCTGCATGATTTGCGAAAGATTCCCTGACGATTACACCAAAAATGATATGTCAAAATTAAGTGAAAACCTTGGGATATAGCTTGACATCCACTCCTGTATGTAATACATATTTTTTTATACTTTCCATACATTTTGTGCGAGGAGTAAATTATGACGGACTCGTAAAAAGTCCGTTTTTTACGAGGTTATCAATTATGGCTTTGAGCATTAGAAATTCACAGGCTGAACAGCTTGCAAGAGAGGTAGCCGCTATCAGCGGAGAAAACCTCACTCAGACTATAATACATGCATTAGAAGAACGTCTTGAACGTTTAAGGGGCAGACGCACTGCTGCCGATACAACGCAGGAAATCATGGCTGTTTCGCAACGGTGCAGTTCCCTTCCCGATTTGGACCGGAGATCACCGGAAGAGATCCTGGGTTATAATCAATCAGGTATTTTTGAATAATGGTCATCGATACATCGGCCCTTATAGACATTCTCCTTGGAGAACCGGATGCAGAGGCATTTGCAGTTGCAATTGCTAACGACCCCAGAAGATTGATCAGTTCTTTTTCCGCCCTGGAAGTCAGTATTGTAATAGAATCCAAAAAGGGAGAGGCTGGTGGACGGGAACTCGACCTGCTTATGCACCGTTCTCAAATCCAAATTGTCTCCATGGACTCCGAGCAGGCTGAATTAGCACGAATTGCCTGGAGAAATTATGGCAAAGGCCGCCACCCTGCGGGTTTGAATATTGGCGACTGCTGTTCGTATGCATTGAGCAAGTTTTCCGGTGAACCACTTCTTTTCAAGGGAGATGACTTTTCAAAAACTGATCTCAATTTCGTTAAACTCGACTCTCCTGTCGAATAAAGATCAAGGTTTCCACATCCCTTAAGGAAAGGACAACTCCATGTAATGAGGGAAATCGCCGGAGAGGTGTCCTTTGCTGGACTAAGGCGGGTGATACCCGCAACCCAAATTTTTAAAAATTGCTTTGTCCAGTAAATCCGTGTCACCTCGCTTTCAGCTTATGTCAGCGGGGTGCGCCAAAAAATTTCTTGTTTTTTTTGACAGGGTTTCAGGAGTAAGGTACTAAACTCCCAAATGCAAAAATGTTTGTTCATATATCAACATTCCCTTCAAGATACTCTGTGCATAGCAGCTTGCGAAAATTTTTTGCCAGAGGTTTGACAAAAATAAGCTTGGGAGTGGTTGAGTACGCTTTTCCTATCCGGACTAACCCCGCACCGGTTGTTTGCCCCAGGTATTCCCAGTTGGACGCCTTATAACAAGTGCCGCTGTACCTCAAAGGATCGACAAAAGTCTCCATCAATAGAGGGCTGTAACCCCATTTTGCTTGCCAGTCTCTGACGATTCGCCGTCCGATTTGACCAAGTATATGGCTTGCCAGGCATGGAATTTTAACCCAGGGCATGATTGTAAATCTGGAATTGTTGGTCACCCAGGCCAGGTTCCTGAGGCGCTGGTTGGTGCTCCATCCTATCCATTTTTCCCGGATCGTCATAGATTTTGACGCACCTGCAAACAGAATACATGCTATTATTTCACCATCGGCTGATTTGGCAAAATATTGCATAAAACAACCAAATGGTTTCTTATAACCAAGGTAATGGTACTCTGATATATAGTCTTTGAACAGTTCGATGTCTGATTTGTCGCTAACCGGCGTAACCTTTACCGGTGCAATATCCCGCAGGTCGCAGTTGAGTTCGGGTCTCTCTTTTTTTTCGGCGCTTGTGATTTTTTTAGCTTTTTTGACGGCACGGCGGGTATTTTTACGTTTTCCCGGAAGTTTGATAACCCCTGATGCTTCAAGTTTTTGTAACAATTTAAAACAGGCATCTTTTTTATAGTTGCCTGTGGCGGCGAACCAATTTAAATGCTCGCAGATTGTCTCGGTAAGCGTGGTAATACTTAATTTGGGAAATGTCTCGATTGTATCTATAATTTCCTTGATTTCTTCAGTTGTGATTAAACGGCCGCATTGTTCAAAAGGACCGGGAAATTTTTTAAACATAAATGACTCTCCTTGCTAATCAGGGCAAACGTATAAAATTTACGTAAATATTCGACAGCACTCCATCTGTCCACGATCAGGCCTTTCAGCATACTTATGTATCGCTGAAAGGCCTGATCGTGAACACCTGAAAGCGCCCCGCAGGAAGTGCCCTTGGGGTGCACTGTCAAACATTTACAGACCGAGGTTTTTGTAATATTTCCACACAAGCCGAATATTTACCAGTTGGTTTATAGCAGTGAATCTGCGGAATTTTTTCACTAATCCGCGATGAGTCCGTTTTCTTTGATCACGAAATTTATTCGGCGTCTTTGGATTTCAACACTTTCCACCCTTATGCTGACAAGGTCTCCAATCCTGTAGATTTTGCCGGTTCGTCTGCCTATGAGGCGATGGTTCTTTTCGTCAAGCTGAAAGTAATCTTCCTTTAGATTCGCCACTGCCACGGCACCGTTTACAAAGAGGTCCACAAGATCTATAAACAGGCCAAAGGAGGTTACGCCTGCGATGATTCCATCATAGCATTCTCCCACCTTGTCGGCCATGAACCGGACCTTTATCCTGTCGACCATCTCACGCTCCGCGTCAATCGCAATCCGTTCCCGCTTGGAGAGAAAAAGACCCGCTTCTGTAAGGGAAGGCTCTCCTTTTCTTTCCGATTTTTTTGGGCCCGGCGAGTTGATCAGGCTGAAAAGAGCCCGGTGTACCATCAGGTCCGGATAGCGCCTGATGGGTGACGTGAAATGGGTGTAATCTTCGGCAGCCAGACCAAAATGGCCCACATTATCCGAGGAGTAGCATGCCTGTTTCATGGCCCTTAAGAGCAGGTTGTTCACAATGAATTCCCGGGAAGTGCCGGCAGCCTGGGCGATAATTTTTCCAAACCAGCGTGGCGTCCCAATGCCTGACGGCAGATCTATGCCCAGTGTGGAGGCAAAGTCGGAGAATCCCGTTACCTTGACCGGGTCCGGCCTGTCATGAATCCGGTAAAGCATGTCACGGTTTTTTTCAGTAAACGTGGCTGCAACCGCCTCATTTGCGGCAAGCATGAATTCCTCGATTATTTTATGGGCGCGGTTTCGTTCTGTTTTAATGATCCCAAGAAGCTCATCATCAGGACCGATCGAAACATAAGCCTCGGGAAGTTCAAAACCTATACTGCCCCGGTCCATCCGTTGTTGCTCAAGCTTGGCCGCAAGTTTTGCCATTAATCCAAGCTGGTTTAATATGTCCTTATAGTTCTTTTTTGTTTTTGAGTCATCATCTTCTATGATCTTTTTTACAATCGTATAGGTCAGCCTGTGCCTGCTTCGAATGATGCTTTTTGTACACTTTTTTTTCTTTCTTTTCCCGTTTTTATCAAAATCCAGAATCACGGAAAATGCTAGCCTGTCCTGATCCGGAACCAGGCTGCACAGGTCGTTTGAAAGCCGCTCCGGCAGCATGGGAAGGACTCTTGTCGGGAAATATACGCTCGTACCACGTTCGTAAGCTTCAAAATCCAGCGGCGAGCCGGCCTTTACATAATGACTCACGTCTGCAATAGAAACAAAAAGACGAAACCCGGTGCGGGTTTTTTCTACTGACACGGCATCGTCAAAATCACGCGCGGTTTCGCCGTCAATCGTAACATGAGGAATATCCCGGAAATCAGCCCTGTATGGCTCTTCCTCAATCCGTGCATCCATCTGTTCCACCTGCTTTAAGACCTGTGGACCAAATTTGTGCGGCAGCTTGAATTTCCGGATCACGATTTCGTTCTGGACCGACAAGCTGTCCGGATTTCCTAAGACCTCGATTATCCGACCTTTCGGATTGAGTGAAACGCCTGTGCTCTCCGGGGTCTTGTCCGTGATTTCCGCCACCACGGCCTGGCCGTTTTTGGCCCCGCATGACAGTTCCCTGGGGATAATGATGTTAAAGGTGAAACGATCATCCTCGGGAACCACCATTCCGGTCACCCTGCCTTCCACATAAGCGCCGACCAGGGTGGAGACGGCCCTGCTGATGACCCGGATTACCCTTGCCTCTATCCTGCCTCGCCGTTTTCCAGTGATCTGCAAAAGGACGTGATCTTTATGCCTGGCTGTTGACATGCCCCTGGCCGGAATGAAGATATCCTGTTCAATCTTCAGTCTCTTTGGAGGATTTGTAACGGTTGCGAACCCAAATCCTCTGGGGTGGGCGGAAATAACCCCTTCAAGGATATCCTGGGCTGTCCCGAGCTTATAAAAAAGGGTCTTGTCCCGTTTCTTGGGCGTTTCCGCGGGGTATTCCGAATGCCGGCTATCGGAAATCGCATCCACAAGGCTGAGCAGCCCGCGGTTGCACATCTCTTTTAAAAGGGTCCTCAGCTCTTTACGGAAACCGCGCGCAAGATCAATGCCTGTTAGAATTTCCTTGAATGATGCCTGACCGTCATTCATACTTATGAAGCTTATAATCTCTTCTTCGGAAAGCCGTCCTCCCGGTTTCCGGGGAGAGAAATAATTACCCGGGCTGCGGAATTTTTCCCCCTGTTTTTTCCGGGACGTGCAAATCTTGTTTTGTTTTTTCCCAGAGTATCGTCTGCGGGACATATGTATCTCCTGATTCAGACAACTTGCGCCGCCCAAAAATATTGATTATTGTAACATGAAAAATTCCCAGCCGAACATGCCGGAAAGGTTTGTTTTAAAAAAATGCGGTTCTTCTTAAAATAAAACCATTATTCTCATAAAAAGGGTATTGTATGGTTAAATCAAGAAAAAAATAGGAATTCCATCCAAAGGCGTAGAACGATCTTATGATTTCCTTTGCTTGAATCTCAAAATGTAAATATTCGGCTTGATGCCGTAAAATAGCTAAAACCACCAAATTGTAAATGTTTGGCAGCGCACCCCAAGGGCACTTCCTGCGGGGCGCTTCACAGGGAGGTAAGCAGGCTGATCAGCAGATAAGCGCAGACTTCGATACATCGGTATGCTGGGCAGCCTGATCGCCTTCCTGTGGTGCGCTGCCGAATATTTACCTCAAAATTATGGAACTACATTCGTAATTGTGCAAGCTAAAACATTTAACATGAATTTCTTCCACCGCCGTATGGAGGAGCATCTGGCAGGCCGGGACGGGGAAGCCGATCTTTTCTGGAAAGCCCTTTCCTTTGCCGATAAGGCCCATTCGGGCCAGTATCGCGTGTCAGGGGAACCATATATCAGCCATCCCTGCCACGTTGCCGGGATCCTTGTGGAAGAGTTGTATGTAAAGGACTTGGAGACCCTGGCCGCTGCTCTGCTTCATGACACGGTGGAAGACGTTCCCGAGGTGTCAAGTGAGGATCTTGGCGCAAGATTCGGCAAGAACATCGAAGCGATTGTGGAAGGATGTACCAAGATTAGTCATTTTGTCGGAAACCGTCAGACCTTCTATAACCTGGTGCATCGAAAAATTTTCTCGGGTTCCGCCTCTCATATTGCAGTCATACTTATCAAACTTGCGGATCGACTTCACAATCTGAGGACCATGGATTCACTTCCCAGGAGCAAGCGGCAAAAAATCGCGGGTGAAACCCTGGACGTTTATGCCCCTATGGCCACGGTGCTTGGATTGTTTGCCCTGAAACGGGAGTTGTATGATCTTGCCCTGACCTACAAGTTCCCCAAGCAGAGCAAAAACATCAAAGCAATAATAAGCCGGCACGGTACGGATAAAAAGGCGCTGGCAATCAAAAAGTCATTGCAGGAAGAATTGGAGAATGCCTGGATTACGTGTGAGATTTCCATACGTCCACGTGGGCTTTCCGCCTATTATAACTCTGTTGACAAAGTATTGACCAGGGAAATAGAAAATCCCGTTCAAATTAGAATAGCTGTTGACGATATCCAGTCATGCTATCGGGCTCTCGGTGTCCTGAACCAGAATTTTCCGCCAATGCCCAGGAGTATTCGTGATTTCATAGCCAACCCGAAACCGACAGGTTATCAAAGCCTTCACGCCAAGGCAAATATCAAGGGGTCGAATTATCTCTTTAAAATCAGGACTCGTGCAATGCTTAGATCCGCGCGGGCAGGAGTAATAAGAAAGTGGCTTTCTCACGGCAAGGCGCCGACCGATTTTGAAAAAGAGATACGAGAGATGTTTGACATCATGGGAGGCGAAAACGGGATATCCTGCCGGGATATGATCGCTGCAAGCGGCAAAAAGGAGATCTACACCTTTACGCCCAGAGGAAACAGAATCTGTCTCCCAAATCAGAGCATAGTGCTTGATTTTGCATTCAAGGTTCATACCGAAATCGGCCACAGGTGTGATTATGCCATAGTATCCGGGAAAAAAGTCAAGCCGGATTACATGCTCAGTGACGGGGACTGCGTGAAGATAATCTTGAGCGACGTGCCCATTTACTTTGAACCGGCCATACATAAGCTCTGTCAGTCGCCCAGGGCGCGAGCCGAGCTGTCGCGTATGTTTCGGCAAAGGTTGGAGACCTTTGAAAAGAACGTGGGCAGGTCATTGATCATGCAGGAATTAAAACGGAACGGTGTGCCGGTCGAGGTCATGGAAAAGCCGGGAATGGCCTATATATTGGAGTATTTCGGCCATGAGAATACGGAAGATCTGTTTCTGCATGTGGGCGATGGCAGGCTTAGTCTCAGGGAACTCGTCTATGAGATCAAGAATGGCCTCTATTCAGGAGACTCCGCCCTTTATCCGCCGACCGGAACATTGAATCGAATTGAGCTTACCAGTTTGGACCCGGTCTGCATAAAATTTTCCAGGTGCTGTAATCCTGTGCCGACTGAGAAGAATTTGTTCGGCCTGCCGACGGAACGCAGCCTTTCTGTCCATAAGGGGGAGTGCAAGGAATTCCGGTCTTTGAAATTTCAGAGGGAAGATGTGGTTGAATTGCGATGGCAGTTGAAAAAAACCGTGGTTCGGCAACCCCAGACGATCCTTTTTCTGGACGTATCAAAGAGCAGGCTAATGATGACGCTTGGCGTGGGCCCTGACGAGATGAGGATTACGGAAATCACCTCTTTTTGCAAGTCCCTTGATGGAATGCCTGACTGGGAAGTCAGATTCCGGGTGGAAAATTTGCGGGCTTTGAAAAACGTGCTTGTTTTTTTTGAAAAGACCGGCCTGACATATGAATTCGTCCTGGATATGTAGAATACGGTTTACGGTTTTTAGTTCACCCTTCCTTTTTATCCGATTCCGCCGGGTTGGATGCAGTCCCGGCTTGAAACAGATGTCGCAGCCACGGCAAAGTCCTCGTGGAATCCGGCTGCTGCACTGAATACTTTTTTCTCTTTACAGAGGGCGTCCTGTCCGCTGTAGATAAAATCAAGAACCAGACCTTTTTTTAGTGTCCCGGATGCCTTAATAAGGCTTAATTCCAGAAACCCCGGCAGGGGAGTCAGGAAAAATGTTTTTTTGAATGCCTCCTTGGCCGACCAGAGGAGTGTCAGCCGCGCAGCAGCGTCCATTTCTGCAATGTGCCCGCACCGGCATTGGGTGAGAATTGCATTCTCTTCAGGACGCATAAATTTTTCCTTAACCCTTGTTACAGTGGACGAAACTTTTTGAATATCGATCCCGCACGGCGTTGCCGCTGCCATGGCCACGGCCAGCCCATTGCTGTGAGAGATCGAGATATAAGGCGCTGAATTTTTCCTGGTTGTGCCTGATGATTCGATAAATGGTCTGTTGTGTTTGTCCGGGACCACACACCATTCATGCCAGTTCATCAAATTATGAGGCCGGTCAGGTGTGAGCAGCCTCATAGCCGCATGTTTGGCTGCTATCCTGCCTCCCAGCCACTCAATCTTCCGTTTTTCGTATTTAAATTCAAGAAAACGTGTTTGTTCCAATGGCGTAAGATAAATCCCTGCCTCCAAAAGCTGCATGCAAAGCTCATCCAGTCTGACCAGCGATATAGCATACCCGCTCGAAAGCAAAGAAAGTGTTTTAAGTCCGCAATCCAATGAATCCAGATTCAGGTCATCTACAGGCACGAACAGCAGCTCCTTTTTTGTCCTGCCATAGTACTTTATGACAATTGTTTTTAAGGTAGGGGGTCAGGCTTGATATTTTGATATTCATGTGTTAGGTCTCATGCATGGCTCGTAAACTATTCTTCCATTTTTCAGCAGCTTTTCTCTCCACTTCAGGATTCTCCTCCATCGGTGTGGTGTGGTGCGGTTTCCGCCTGGCGTCTGTTACCAGAGATTCATTGCAACCCCAATGTTTGGCTTCGTAGGATGCCTGAATTCCGTAGGTATCTGCGCTGGGATTGGAACGAAGAAAACAAATCCAAAGGAAATTATCCAAATCTTTCGCGCAAAATTCACTGTCATCCACTAAAACGATCCAGGCAAGTCCTTTTTGAGAAAACAGCCTGGGGTTTAAGACGTCCATATCAGCGCAGAATTTTTCCATTTCTTCCGATCGATCTTCTTTGGAGCCATGTTGTACTCCTCCATCAGCCAGAGTGTAGGAAGGGGCTTTGACTGCAATAATTCCGGGAAGGATCAACCTTGGTTTACCATAACCATCCGGAAGGGCAAATCTTTCCGGAACTTGATTGCAAAGCTCACACCGTTTTTCACCGGCAACAGCGATGACGAGTTTGGACCCCTTATGCAGGTCATGGCCTGTATAATCCAGGGTGTCCATTGTCGTATTGGTTTGAAAATGAAGGTTTTCCCGCCAATCCACTCGTTGTAAAATATGCTGCATATAAGAGCTGACATCCGAGGCAACAAGCTTCGGGTTGTCTTCACCGGCACAGATAAACAAATATTTTGTCAAAGAAATTTGATTGAAGCCAAGTAGCGCATTCGCTTGGGTTAATATTTCCCTAGGTTCTCTTCGGTCATAGGGAACATATCGCTCGGATCCGATGGCTAACAGTAGACTGTGTACTCCCGCGGCATCCACAGCATGAACCCCACGGACCCCTTTTACCTGGGAGGGAAGGATATTTCCGGTTAAACGATGCACGAATTTACCAAACATACTGTCTTCCTGAGGAGGCCTTCCTACCACAGTAAACGGCCAAACCGCGTTTTTACGGTGAAAAACTTTCTCGACCTTCAGGTAGGGAAAAGGGTGTTTTAGAGAGTGATATCCCAGGTGATCGCCAAATGGGCCTTCCGGTTTTGTATCAGGCCCCACTGTTCCCAAAATACAGAAATCCGCATCTGTTGAAATTACCCAGCCGTCAATTAAAGTGTAACGAAAACGCTTGGAGGCGAGCATACCGGCAAAGGTGAGTTCACTCATACCTTCCGGCAAAGGCATCATGGCTGCGACAGTATGAGCTGGGGGGCCGCCTACAAAAATACTGACCTTAAGCTCCTTCCCGGATTCTATTGCCTGCGTATGATGAATTCCAATCCCTCTGTGAATCTGGTAGTGCAACCCCACTTCACGATCAGGAATATATTCATTGCCTGACATTTGTATCCTGTACATTCCTATATTGGATTTTAAAATGTTCGGCTTATCCGTGGGCGGCAGAGAGCAAACCTGGGGAAGGGTGATAAAACTACCTCCATCCAAAGGCCAGGAATGGATCTGTGGGAGGTCCTGTATACGACATTCACATTCTAATACGGGTATCTTGTTTTTCCAGCCGGAGTTCATACCTGCCTTTACTTCACTCAGACGAGCTGTTTGGGGAAGGCCGGAGCGTACATATCGGGGAAGGGAATGGAAAGCAGTTCCGGGAAGGGTAATCCATTGCTTAGGTTGGCGCAGAAGAGGGAGTGGATCACTCCAGGCTTCCAATAAAAGTTGCAAAGGTTTCAAAGATTTTTCAAAGAGAAACTCTATGCGGTCCATGGTTCCAAAAATATTGGAAGCCCCCGGAAAATTTGAGCCTTTGATATTCTCAAATAAAATGGCTGGACCATTTTCCCGGTGTACTTGACGATGAATGGCGGCCATTTCCAGATATGGGTCGACTTCCTCCCGGATCCTCAGTAGTTGACCTGTTTGTTCCAGATCATCGATACATTCCAAAATAGAATTATGCACGTGCCAAAACCTCTCCAAAAAAATAAAATTAAACCGGTATCATGTTATAACCGTATTTCGACAAATGTGTTTTTACAACAATATTCAAACAATATCAAATTCAATTACACATCCTTAGACGTTGTTTTTATGTAGATAGGGTGGCCGAATATTCACAAATTTTCTTTCGTTCAATACCCCGAACAATGATATGGTGAAGCGCGTTCCTGTACCTATTTTTTTTATTTGAATATATTTTGACTGTTGGTTATTGTAATATCCATGGCTATTGCTTAAAAAATAATGAAAAATCAAGTTGTTTTAATTACACTCAGTAGGTGCATTCCTGTTGATTATTGGAGAAATAGGCGATTTTTAATAAAGGATTTAACAATGAAATTCCCATACGGTATAAGTGATTTTAAAAGTATTATCAGTGAAGGTTATTTTTACTGTGACAGAACAGATAAAATCCCCCTGCTTGAAAATACAAAATCCCAGCTTTTCATTCGTCCCAGGCGTTTTGGTAAGAGTTTGGTTCTTTCCATGCTGGAGAACTACTATGATGTGGCCAAAAAGGATGAGTTTGAGGCGCTTTTCGGCGGGTTGAAGGTCGGGAAGAATCCCACTGATCTGCGTAATTCATATTTTATTCTGAAATTTGATTTTTC
>JAYEGR010000082.1:0-3229 GCA_034659175.1 Thermodesulfobacteriota bacterium
TTCCGATCCGAAATGTGTTGCAGATTTAGTCGGTTTGGTGTTCACGAAACCGCAAGCGTAGCAGGGCTACGGTGAGGATTTCGGGAATGCCAAACCGACTAAAGGTGTGATACAGCTCGGAAACGGAAAAGCCAAGTTATTTCTTTCCAGACCCTATGGCAAAACAACTATTTCCTTCTTCCTTTGAGTGTGACTGCGGCCGTGAGTCAGATTTTTTTGAAGATACTGTAAGAGAAATGTAGAAGATGAGTAAAAAAAAGAAAATTCGTCTTGGTGATGGCGATGATGACAAACATACCATTGTTTTTTACAAAGGTAATGCTTTTAAGCAAACCTTTTTATTTTGCCTGAGACTGAAATTTTGTCAAAATATAACTGCATGCGGTTAAATTCCTTTTCAAGTTTTTTCAATACCTTGTTACTTTCTTCCAAATGCTCTGATTTGCCGATTAATTCGAGTTCGTGCGCGATTTGGGAAAGATCATTTGCAGCCAGGTTTGCCGCGCCGCCTTTTATGGAATGGGCCTCCTGCCTGATAACATCTGCATCTTTGTACGATATGGCCTGATACAGCGTTATGATCTGCGACTTCACTTTTTCCAGAAAGAGCCCCAGTACCTTTATGAGCACATCCCGTTTTCCCAAGAATTCATCCAGGGCCAGTTCAAAATTCATGGGCGCATTGTTCTCTACGGCTTGATCTTCCGCCGGGTTCCGCGTTGCCGTTTCCACCTGTTCCGGAATTGTCTCATGAACCGGGGCTGACCCCTGTTGGGTCCATTTTCTCACTATCTCAAGCAGGTCTTTCCTTCTCAACGGCTTGGAAATAAAATCGTCCATTCCGGCCTTAAGGCATTGATCCTGGTAGTCACTAGCTGTGTGGGCAGTCATGGCAATGACAGGCAACCTCTCCATGCCGGCCGGAATTCTTTCCACACCCGCCTTGCCGAATTTTTCCTCCATGCCGCGAATTGCCCCTGTAGCCTCAAAGCCGTCCATCACCGGCATTTGTATGTCCATTAGAACAACATGAAATATGTTTCGTTTGTACAGCTCCAATGCCTGCTGCCCGTCCTCTGCAAGATCGACCTGGTATCCGGCATTCTGCAGATGGGTTAGGGCCACATGCTGATTCGTGGGATAATCCTCGACAAGAAGAATCCGGATGTCTTTATTGTTGTATACCTCTGAAACAGTATGCCTGGTAATAGTGCCGGGTAAGGCACGGGCTTCACGGGTGTCCGAGGTCGCAAGTCCCAAAACCAGATTTATGGTCTGAAACAGCAGATCCGATTTGACCGGTTTGGCAAGATAGCCTTCTATACCCAATTCGCAGCACTTCATGCCGTCTCCGATTCTTCCGACGGATGTGAGTAATATTATTGGAAGCTTATTGAATTGATCCGTCTGTTTTATCTTAGCGGGAAGATCAAAACCACTTAAATGGGGCAGTTGAAAATCGATCACAATCAGATCAAAAGGTTTTCCTGACAAAACAGCCTTTTCAAGACAAGAGAGGACATCCTTTCCATCGGATACTTCCACAGGTTTGCACCCCCTGGAAACAAGATACGCTGACAGCACGGATCTGATCGTGCTGCTGTGATCAGCCACCAAGACCTTCAGATCTTTCAATTCCACATCTGTTTTAGCCGGTTCGTCTTTCAGCTCTTTCTGCTTGGGGAACGAAACCGTGAACCCAAAAGTGGACCCAACGCCCTCTTTGCTTTCCACGCTGATTCGGCCCCCCATCATCTCTACTAATTGTTTGGATATAGTAGTACCCAGACCGGTTCCGCCATATTTTCTTGTTGTTGAACTCTCTGCCTGAGAGAAACTATCAAAGATCATTGCCAGTTTTTCTTCCGCTATTCCAATACCTGTGTCCTTAATTGAAAACCTGATCTCAACGCGGTCTTCAAGTTCTTTAATTTTTTCAGCTTTTATAAATATCTCCCCTTTATGTGTGAACTTGAGGGCGTTATCGGAAAGGTTCATCAGTATCTGCCGCAGACGGCCGGGGTCGCCTGTCAGTTTAGCGGAAATATCGGGAGATAGAAACGAGATGAGATCAAGCCCTTTCTGCTCAGCCCTGACGGCAATGCCGTCCGTCACGTCTTCAATCGTGGTCCTTAAGTCAAACGGGATATCCTCGAGTTCAATTCTCCCTGCCTCCATTTTAGAATAGTCAAGTATGTCATTGACCAGGTAAAGCAGGGATTCGGCGCCCCTGCTGATCATGTCGAAGATATCTTTCTGTTTGTCATCAAGGTCTGTGTCCATTGCCAGTTCCAGCATGCCGATAATCCCGTTCAAGGGGGTCCTTATTTCATGGCTCATATTGGCAAGAAATTCGCCTTTTGCCTTGCTGGCCACCTCAGCTTTCACGACCCATAATTGGGCGGTAGTTATTGCCTCCTCAAGCAGTTTGTTGGTGTTCATGAGTTTCTGTTTGGCGGATTCAGCATCAGCCTTGGCTTTCCGAAGCTCTTTCTCTATCTTTTTACGTTCAATGATATCCCGGCTGTGAGCCAGCACCCGGTCAATGGAAAATTGAAGTATGGATATGGGAATAATCGGCTTAACAACGAAATCCCAGGCGCCCAGACGCAATGCCTCAACAATATCATCCATGGCTTCGGCCCCGGACATAATTATCACAGGGAGATCAGGATACTTCTCTTTGAACTTTAAGAGAAAATCCATGCCGCTCATTTTCGGCATAAAGAGATCCACAAGTATAAGGTCAGGCTTCTCAAGTTCAATGGCCTTGAGTCCCTCATATCCGTTTTCAGCTTCCGTCACTTCAAAATCCAGTTTTTCAAGAAAATGGCAAATCGACGTGCGGTGAGAAAATTCTTCATCAATAATCAACACCTTGACCGGCAGTTTTTCATGAGGCATAAATAGTACCTATGATAATTGTTTTTGTGGTTGCTCGAGTATTTCGTCCCCATCCCTATAGTGGTAATTTTCTGATTATAGCGTATTTAGGAGAGCCTGTATAATATCTGAATGAAAAATTATTTGAAATTGTTGTTCTGTCCCCACCCTTAACAGAGCGAATGTGGTTGAAATGACAAAAATGGATTTTTTTGTTTACGTACAATACATTCTCCCCAAAATTCGCTATTAATGCATTAATGAATATTTTTATTTTTAAATGATATTCTATATTATAGAATATCAAAAAACTGTGCCGATTATTATCATTTAGATTTACCTGGAT
>JAYEGR010000083.1:0-12542 GCA_034659175.1 Thermodesulfobacteriota bacterium
GTTGCTATCAGGTGAATATGATTGGGTATAAGGCAATATGCCCAAACCTGAACCCTGCAACGATTGCACCATTCGGCCATCAAATACAAATACTCACGATAGTCAGCTTCGGCAAAAAATGTTTCCAGCCGGCGATTGCCGCGCTGGGTTATGTGATGTGGGATACCCGGAACTACTACTCTTGCTATACGTGCCATGCGGTACAGGCTACATGCTTATTTAAAATGAGTCAATAATTAAGTATGGTGTCCCAAAATTTCCCAATTTCCCCATATCATGGAAATCCCAAGGTTCCGAGCTTATCTCGGCACGAGAAAGCGCCTTGTTATGCGCTGGTTGTGCATACTAAATTCCTCCATCGGCAAGGGTTCTATCTATTTCCATAAAAATTGTAATTACTTACGACCTTTAGCTTTGCCCTTACCTTTACGCTTATCTTGTCCCTTATCAGCTTCACCTCCCCGTTTACCAGTAAATGTAAAATCTCCGCTCTTAAGAGCATGGAATTCAGCAGAGCCTGGTTTTATACCGAGTTCTTTGGCGATAGCTCCCCACCCTTTCTTCTTATTTCTCCTGTATGTATGTACGACTCTCTCGGGTTGCTTGTTTGTCATCCGGCTGAGTTGTAGACACATGAAGGCGTCAGCGGGAAGCCCTACCGTTTCGATAATTGCCTGGACTTGCGGCAAGGGGAAACCGAATTGGGTGCTCAACCTGACACCGAAGCCTTTCATGTCAGCTTTGGCTTGGTTGTTGAGGCCGGAGAGGAAGTCGCTGAGGTCCGCATGGGCACAAACTGCCGAAACTGTTATGAGAAAAAAAATGGCTATCGCAATAAATGGTTTCTTCATAAGTAATCCTCCTTTTGAAATGTTCCGTTATTTTATTCATGTAATAAAGGGGACAGGGGAATTATGCAAGTTTATCCTTGGCTACCGGTGGAATTGCATCCCAAGGCACGCCGTCTGCTGGACCAGCTTAACGCAGCGCCATCCATAGACTTCCTTAGAGTGCCACCGGGCAACCGGTTGGAAAAACTCATTGGCAACCTTGAAGAGAAATGGAGTGTGCGGATCAATAATCAATGGCGTGTTATTTTTATCTGGAATGGGGAAGATGCCCATAATGTTACCATAGTTGATTACCATTGAGAAGAAAATCAAATGCTGCCTAAATACAGACCACCCACACATCCCGGGGAAATGCTACTGGAAGAATTCCTAAAGCCATTAGGTATAAGCCAAGACAGTACTGGCCAAACATCTTGGCTGGCCTTATGCAAGGCTGAACGAAATTATTAACGGCAAAAGAGGGGTCACCGCCGCCTCAGCCCTTGATTTCGGTGAAGCGCTTATGACCGGTCCGGAATTCTGGCTCAATCTACAGCGTGACTGGGATCTTTGGCACAGCAAGCAGAAGCATTACGCTATTCAGCCATTGCCTGATTTTGCTGCTCATGCGGTTACATAGCCGCAATCAAGAAACAAACGGAATTTTGGGTACATCCTTACGACCGCAACCGTGACCCCGGCAATCAGGTCGTTTCGGAGAAAGGACTTCTGATATCCCCCAAGCCAGGCCAGAAAGGGAAACGCGCGGCAAGGGAACCCGCAACGAAGCGAATTATATTGCATAATGACTTTTGCTCCCAAAGGTGTGTAACTCACCGGGAAAAGTTGTCAGGTTTCGTGCACTTCTTAAAAAATCACCAATATCAGTCTCTTCCCTGATTCCAATGCGTGTCAGGGCAAAATCGTATTTCACGGGATCATCGCAGACGATGGTTCTAAAGGCTGCGGTTATCTCTTTTGCTGTTCGCATGTCCGGCTGCCTTCGCTTTGTCAGCCCTAGACCAAGAGATATCCTGTGCATATGGGTGTCAAGGGGAATGATAAGTTTGGAGGCCGGAACACCGTTCCACCCTCCCGGATCCACGTCATCTCTTCTTACCATCCAGCGCAGGAAGAGATTCAGTCTTTTGCACGCGCTGCCCTTTTTCGGCAAAGGGAGAAGGCTGTTGCGGCATCCATCGGACCCGGCAGTCAATTTGTCAACAAAGGCCGAAAGCGCCGGTAGAATCGTATCGTCATCGTCGTTCAGACAGGCTGTAAAACACTGATAAAGAGAACCGTATTGCTCGATAACAGACTTGGTTCCAAAGAGCATCATGGAGACATCTTTTCCTGTCGTAAACCTGTGCCTGAAATCACCAAAGGTTTCCAGGAGCGATTCCAGCGAAGCACGATGCAGAAAATCCGCTGGAAAGGGCATGCGCTCAAGCAAGGAAGAAACGCTCTTGAGTATCTGGGCAACCCTGCCGTAAGCAAGCGACGAAGCAACAAGCCCTGCTATTTCGCGGTCACGAATATCTTTATAATCGTAGAGAAACTCAAGCGGATCAGGGTGGACAAACTCGCGTCTATTATATTGAGCATAGAGTTGATCAAGCATTTCTTGCATTAATATAGCACATTTCATGTCGGCAAACCGTTACTCTTCATATCTCGCCACAGGTTCCGGCGGCGTTTATGTTTTTCGCACCACTCTGCCGGCACACGGTCATATGACTCGTGACTCAGCTCATAGAGTGCCTTCATCCATTGTGCATGATTGTCATAATCAGACTTATATGCGGCTTTCGGATCAGGAACGATATGGCTCAAATGGTTTTTCCACATATCCATAGCCGCTGAAAGACAGTGGCCTGTATTCATTTCCTGTAAATCTCTTGCAACGCGCCTTGCCCAGCAGAGATGCCTCTGAATCCTCAGGAAGAACGATCTTGAAAAAGTAAGGTACTAAAACAATTTCTGCCCGGATTTTCCGCTTGACAATAAAAAGATAGTCGAATAAGGGTGATTCCAGATGCCAAGAAGGGGATCGGAGATAATTTTTTATCACCTTTTTGTGCTGACAACTGATAACTGATAATATAAACATGAAAACGATTTCATATGATACCATCGTTGCACAGGTCAGGGATCTGTGCATCAAGGCTGCAACCAGATTACCCTCTGATGCGCGGTCTGCAATTCAGGCGGCTGTCCGGGCGGAAAAATCACCACTCGGCAAATCGATCCTTGAAAAATGCCTGACCAATGCAGACATTGCGGAGGAACAACAGGTTCCGATCTGCCAGGATACCGGTATTGCCGTCTTTTTTGTCGAAATGGGGACAGATGTTCACATATCCGGCGGATCACTTAAAGAGGCGATTCAGCAAGGGACGAAACAAGGCTATAAAGACGGTTTTTTAAGGAACTCGATTGTTTCCGATCCGATCTTTGGACGGAAGAATACGGGTGACAACACTCCTGCAATTATCTATCTCTCATCAGTCAAGGGTGACAGGCTCAAAATCACACTTGCACCCAAGGGCGGCGGATCAGAGAACATGAGCGCAATCGCCATGCTCAAGCCATCCCAGGGAGAGGAGGGAGTTATCGATTTTGTCGTCCATACCGTCACCATGGCAGGCGGAAACCCCTGTCCACCCACGGTTGTGGGAATCGGTGTCGGCGGAACCTTTGAAAAGGCCGCCTTCCTTGCAAAGAAAGCGTTAATACGGGAACTGGGGCAGCCCAATCCGGATCCCAACTATGCCGACCTTGAAAATCGTATTCTTGCCAGGTTAAATGATTCGGGCGTGGGGCCTCAGGGACTTGGAGGAAAAGCCACCGCATTAGCGGTTCACATCGAGCATCATCCATGCCATATCGCGTCCCTCCCCGTGGCTGTCAACCTTAACTGTCATGCAGCCAGACACGCCACCATTCTGATGTAAGCGACCACAGGCGCCGCATCTGCACATGATCAGGGCAACCAGCTATAGTCACCTATGCTGGTTGCCCTGATCATACACAGCTACAGCACTTGTGGTCGCTTACAATGAAGGAGCATTAACATGGTCAACCATAAACGACTTACAACTCCCTTTACAAAAAAAACTGTTTTATCGCTTAAGGCAGGTGATGAGGCGCTGATTTCCGGAATTATCTACACAGCCAGGGATGTGGCCCACAAACGGTTATGCGACCTTCTTAAGGCCGGAAAAGAGCTTCCGCTTGACCTGGACGGTCAGACCCTATATTTCACAGGCCCTACACCTGCGCGGCCCGGAACTGTTATCGGCAGCGCCGGTCCGACTACGAGCAGCCGAATGGATGCTTATTCTCCAATAATCATTGAAAAATGCAGCCTGCGCGGTATGATCGGAAAAGGCAACCGCAGTAAGCAAGTAATAAAAAGCATGACTGAACATGGCTGTGTCTACTTTGCTGCAATCGGCGGCGCCGGAGCCCTCATTGCCCGCAGTATCAAATCCGCCGAAATAGTCTGCTACGAGGATCTCGGCCCCGAGGCCATCCGCCGCATGGAAGTGGAAGATTTCCCTGTAATAGTTGCCATCGATTGCCACGGTAACAACCTTTACATCAACGGACCTTCCGCCTGCCGGATAAGGGATGCTGTTTAGTACCTTAGAAAAATTCCAGTTTATCTGGGTTAGTATCTGAACGCCCCCCCCTGGTTCCGACCGGCCTTTATGATAATATGTTTAAGGTTGCTTTCATCTGTTTTTTGACTTTATCTGAAAATTCCTCGATTAATTCAGGTGTAATTTTTAGAAGACGAGTAGACTCTGCATTTTCCAATTCGATTTCTTCCTGTTGGCCTAATGTATATCCCATTGAGTTTACCAACATATTGGCAAAGTTGACAACTAACAGTTCTTTTGAAATAACATCCGCTCTATTTATATGATCATGATAAATAACAACACGAATCGCCCCCTTATCATAGTTCCACCGCTTGAGGAGAACCGCGCCGAATTTGCAGTGAAATTCTTTCAATGTTTTGAATAACTGAGCTTTGCCAAGGTCTTTATAAAACTCATTTTTCAGGGTTAACTCACTAAAAATCTGCAAAAGGACCAACTTGCCGATATCATGTAGCAACCCCATAATAAAGGGGTCATTTTTCAGCTTTAAATTAAAATGTAAAGCAACATTTTGGGAAGCGTATGCGCATGCAAGGGAATGGCGCCATAACTGTTCAAAATAATTTTTATATTTTTTCCCGTCCGTCATCACATAAAAACTTCTATTTGATATGACATCCACATATTGCTTGGTGACACTCAAACCCAGTCGGCTTATTGCATCTTCCAGCGTCATATTTTCAGAAGCTCCTTTATAGAAAACGGAATTGGATACATTGATAAGTTTGCTTGAAATTGCTATATCTTGTTTCAAGAGATTTGCAATTTCTCCAATACCGGCGCCTTTATCAATACTCTCTTTGAATTTAAGCGCTATCTCCGGCATTGAGGGAAGATTTATTTCTCCCTGTTTGAACCGGGCAACTATTTCTTGTATTATAGTGGGTTTTTCTATTTCTTTTTTCTGCACAAACTTGGCGCTTGAGGGCAATTCCTTACCATCTGTTTTTTCATATCGGCAAAGACGGGTTTCCATTTCAGCCACCCTCTTCCTCAAGTCGGTAATAGTTTGTTTCATATGTTCCAGTTCGTTAAATCTATTAATTGCCTCCTTGACGGATATATTAATTAACTCAAGAAAAACTCCTGTTTTAACGATATAATTAAACGCACCGACTCGTATAGCCTCAATAGCGCATTGAAAATCATCTGCCGGTGTTATCATGAGAACAGGGATGCAGGATTCCTTCACAATTTGCTTTAAAAAATCCAGCCCGGAATTATCAGTAAAATTATGATCCAACAGCACCAAATCAAAATCGTCAAAATTGAGTTCCGGGTCATTGGGTGACCCGATGCAAGAAACATTGTATTCTTGATTGATCATTTTTTTTATTTTATACTGTTCAGAAGAAACACTATTTGCGACAAGAATTGAATTCATAAGCCTTTTACACGTGTCGAAAAAAAAATAAGGGATGGGGGCCGAGATAACTTCCCCATTCCTTATCTTGTCATGGATTATTTTTAAAAACTTGGGGTAATATACCATGTAAACGACCACAGGCGCCGTAAATGTGTGCAAATGCGGCGCCTGTGACAATGCAGTACTGGTGTAGACGCTTACCTGGCTACTGGTAATCGTGTGTACCCATAATTACCTTGATACCGGTCTTGTTCTCGATGATTTCAGCCATATCCTTGGGATCAGTATAAGGGCAGCCCGGTTTAGCATTAGCAAAACAAGAACTAAGGTATATTTTGTCCGGTTTTATCTGCGACATTTTCATGGCAACACCCATGTTGGATAACAGGGATCTCCCCGGGCATTCACATTTAACCAAGGCTATAACTTGACAAGGCGCCTCAAAACTACCTTCTCCAAGCGCCGCGGCCTTAAGACAACGCCATTCTCCGGCACAGCCGTAACCACTGTCCATATAGGCGCCACAACCAACAATAGCAACTTTTTCCATTTTAACCTCCCTTTTTTATTCTTTATAACATGTTTCCGTTTCCGCCACGGCCCATACATATGCCGTAAGGGTTCGCCGGCCGGATTCGGCCTATGCTCAATCATAAAACCATAAACGTTCATATAAATATTTTTTCAGGCTCCCAATTTTCGCCCTTGAAATGCAGTAATCTTTCGGTCAGAGCGCCGGTCGGGAAGACCATGACGCAGGCCAGGCAACCCGCTCAGGCACTTTCGTTCCAAAGCTGATTCATACCCGAAGCGATTACAGTCTCCTTTCCCATGCTGGCTATTCCCAGGTTATGCTTTCCAGCCAGTTCCGAGCAGGCACGTACACACCTTCCGCATAACACGCACTTATTCTGGTCCTTTATTAAGTGGGTAGTCACCTCTCTTCATATATTCTTGATATTTCAGGGTTCGCCCAAATATTGATTTGAATATTGATTTTTTCGACTACAACCATTTATGGATGAGATGTCAAGTAAATATTACAAACCCGCAAAAACATCAGCCGATTCCACGGCTCTGAATCAGACACATTTTGTGTTGGAAATACATGATTTTTTGTTTGTAATTTTTAATTGCACAGGTTAAAAATTTTTTACAAAATCTTCGCATAAAAAAAACCGGCAGACCGTGGGAGACCGGTTTGTTGCCGGTCTCCCAGGCCTGCCGGCCTGGGAGGGGATGAATTAGACGGTTTACGGTATACGGTTAAGAGGTTGGGGGGCGGTTTGCACTTCTGTTTTCAACCTACTGCCTACTGCTCTCAGCCTCTAACCTTCAGCCTTAAGCCTTTTACCTCTAAACTTTTACCTCTTGATGTTGATCAGGTCTGACAACATCTCGTCAGTGGTTGTGATAATTTTAGAGTTGGCCTGAAAACCCCTCTGGACCGTGATCAGCTTAACAAACTCGGTTCCCAGATCAACGTTTGACATCTCAAGGGCATTCGGTGCAATAGAGCCAAGGCCGTTTGTCTGCGGCGCGCCTGTGATCGGAGCGCCTGATTCGGTTGTCTCTTCAAAAATATTTCCGCCTTTCTTATATAACCCGTGAAGGCTGTTAAACGTTGCCAGGGCAACCTGGGCCTTTTTAAGTACCTGGCCGTTTGAATAGTGGCCTGTTATCACACCTTCCGTGTCCACGGAAACCGATTGCAGGAACCCGGAGGCATATCCGTCCTGATCCTGATAAATGGTCGTGGAACTGTTTGCGTACTGTGTGGATGCCAGTGCCGCGTTCTCAAAGGCGGCGCTTATCACGTCTCCCGCTCTGCTTCCATCCTCCCCGCTGATATCGGCCGGGATATAGTCCCAACCTCCAGAGCCCCATAGGGCATGGTGGTCGGTGGCTCCAACATAAGTATAGGTTACGCCTGTGATGTCCAGCGAACGGGGGAGTGAGACCGTGTCGGCTACCCTGTCGGTCAATGCCAGGCGCCCGTTGTTGTCGATTTCAGCCTCGCAATCAAACAGATTCTCCGTCCAGTCTAAAAAATCCTGAACAGTATTTGTTGTATCTACTGTATAGGTATTATCTGTCATTACAGGGGTGCCGTCACCCTTGCTTCCGGAAATTGTGAATGTGTCATTGTTGCTCACCTGATCGCCGGAATTGTTATAAACACTACTCCACTGAGTATTTGCTGTGATGACCGGCACAAGGCCGGTGTCAGTGCTTAAACCCCGTCCCCCGGAATAAATCATTCGCTTGGATGTGGTGATATTGATCTGACCCGCCAGGGAGTCCAGAGCGGTCAGGCCGACTGGGGCGGCCACCAGGCCAAAGGGCGAGCATCCGCCTCCGTTTGCGTCGGTAAACCCTGCGTTTACAGCCATGCCGCCGCCGGCTGTCTCGTCAATGATGCGGATCCTTCCATTAGAATCCAGGCTCGCGGTCACGGTTCCGGCCGGGATCCCAAAGGAGGTTTCGATAAAGGTCAGAAGATCCAGGACAGTAGTGGTATCAGCCACCACTGTAAGGTTTGCATTAACAGCGGTCACACCGTCTACGGCAGTGCCGGTAAAATTAAATGAATCGCCTGGTTCAATAGCAACTGGGACTGGGGCGGTGTTATCCTCAAGATCATCCAGTTCTACGGTCGTGCTTGTATTCAGTACCGGACCAGTCTGATTGTAGGCAGCACCCGATGTGCGGAACAAGTTGCCACTTATCGTTGTTGTGCCTCCGAACGGCGTTGCGTCGTCAGCAGATACAGTGTTAAAGTATGTGACGGCCATTCCGCTGTCTCCGCCTGAGCTGTCCGTCAATTTAAGCCGGCCGTACGCATCAATGTCGGCAGCACAGCCGAATGTAGTTTCAAGGCCTGCCAAAAGATCCGAGACTTTTTTTGTGTCATCGTCAATTTCATAAACCAGTCTCGGAGCAACGGTTCCATCATGGGAGTATCCCGAAAAAATGAAGACGTCCCCCTGCTTCATGACATTTCCGCCGGAATCGTAGACGCTCTCCCAAAGGGTTTCCTCGGTAATGTAAGTGGACCCTGCCGGATCGGAATAGGCCCCTCCGTCGCTTACAATGACCTGTGCCTGGTTTGTGGTCTGACCGTTGTACTCGGCGCCGATGTTAAAGTTGATTGTCTGGTCTGTGGGCGCGCCTGTAAAATTACATTCAAACGAGTAGTAGCTGACGCCTGTATCTAAAACCTTGCGGTTGTCGTTTAAGGCCGGATCCACCTTGCCGTCGGGCGGGACATCCCAGCAGTTGATCCTGGTTATCTCACCCGACGTATTATAGTTGATTAGTCCGTACATCAAGGCGCCGGCGCCTTTGTGATTCTCATAGTTATAATTGTCATCGGGTGCGTAAATGCTCTGTTCGACCGTGGTCAGATTGCGCATGTCCTCAGCCGGTTCGCAGGCTACAAGAAATTCCCATTCATTATCGTTCGTGGTGCGATCAAAGTAGATCGTGATGTCGTGGCTTGCGCCCTGGGAATCGTATACCTTTATAGAAGACGTATATTCATATGCTGTTGCAGCTATCGGGTCAGTGGGGGATACAGCGGCTGCATTTGTACCGTTCCACGAATCAAACAGCCTGACCTCGGTTGTCTCATTCTGCTCCCGTGAATCGAGATTAAAGATGATCTGAATATCATCTGTCTCAATGGGCGGAGTTGTCTTTCCGATATTGATGTCTCCGATTGTCCCCTCGCGGTCTCCGGTGTCCTTGTCAATGGACCACCCCTGTACAAAGTATGCTGAGGGATTTATCAAATTTCCCTCCTGGTCGAAACGAAATTCTCCAGCCCTGGAATACATATCCGCTTCAGCGCTGTCCGTATCCCTGAGCATAAAAAAACCGTCTCCCCCTATTGCCATGTCGGTCGGTGTAGAGGAACTTTCAAACGATCCCTGGGCAAAGAGGCCGCCCACCGTGCTTAATGTCACACCACGGCCGACCTGGGCCGCGCCTGAGGCCGTGGACACGGACTGTGACAGCACGTCCTGGAATGTGGACCGGCTGGATTTAAATGAGATGGTATTAACATTGGCAACGTTATCCCCCAGAACAGACATGGCTTCGCCCATGGTGTTCAATCCGCTGATGCTTGAATATAATGAACTGGAAATAGCCATAATTCGTCTCCCTGTAAAATTGTATCCTTGTTTTAGCGCCCTTCGGGCGAGCTATTTAGCTGTTTAGCTAAAAGCTACGAACCATTATTGCAGCCTGATAGTCTCTAACTTATTAATAAAATTGACCAAAAAACGGGATTTTCCTATACTATGTACCCCTTTAACCTTTGAACCCTGAACTTCTGGACCCTGAACGTTATATATCGCCGACGCTGAGTACATCTCCGACATCGATGGTGATGTAATTATCAAGGGTCAGCATGGCCTGACCGCTTGAGAATTCGACCCCGGTTACACGGCCGGTTGTCGTCTGATCCAATTCAATCAGCTGCCCCAGGCCGCTGTATGCCCTGACTGAATATCTGTATGGGCCGTCCGGGACCTGCTCCCCTCTGGAATCATTGCCGTCCCAGGCAAGTTCATATGGTCCTGCCGGTACAGCTTTCAGATCCAGGGTACGGACAATGGATCCGCTTTCATCGCAAATTTCCACAACACAGGAATCAGCCATTTCCGCCAGCGTAAATTCCGTGGCGGTCACGGAACCGTCCGACACTGCCAGCATGTTGCCTGATGCCTTGGCCTCGTTGCCCAGCAGGGTGAGAAGCTGGAGGTTATTCTGTGAGGTCTGGTAGGCCAGCAGCTCCTCCATGTTTTCGCTCATCTGCATGGTGGCTTCCATAGTGCTGAACTGTGCCAGTTGGGAACCCATTTCATAACTGTCCATTGGTTCCATTGGGTCCTGGTATTGAAGCTGAGTGATGAAAAGCTTCATAAAATCATTTTTATCCAGGGTTTTTTTACCAACGGTTTTCATCTCATTTGTTACTGTTGGAATTGCGCTTATTGTTGTATCCATTTTCCCGCCCCGTTATTTCTTAAACATGAACCTCTGAACCTTCAGACAAACAGGCTGATTCCGCCCTCTCCGACATCATAGTTGTCTGCCGTGTGATAGAGAACATTGTCAGTCAAATCTTCAAGGCTCTCAACCCGTATTTCCGCCCGGCTTTTCCAGGCGGACTCGAAACGCTGCCAGGCATCCTCATTCTCTTCATTGCGTCCTGACGAAATCATACATTCGTCCAGCACGAATCCTTTCTGCTCCAAATTTTCCTGGAACTGATCCAGGCTGCTTTCAAGAAGCTGCTTGACCTTGGAGTTTTCCATATTAAAGGAGAGAGACACATGATCATTCCGAATAAGCAGGTCAACCTTTACCTCCCCCAATTCCGGGGGATGGAGTTTCAAGACCAGGTGGTGATTATTGTTATTAATCCCTTTTAAAACGCCTTGAGATATCTGCTCAAATGCCTGCTGCTGCATCTGTGGCGGCATTCTGTTGGCCATGGCCTGGGACCTTGTTTGCGCCGCCGTCATCTCAGGGCCGGGTGTTTCAATATTAACGACCGGAGATTCCGGCCGGGACAGGATTGTTCTGCCGGACGAATTCAACATATCCTGATGTTTGTCGCCACTTTGACCGGTCATGCCCTTGTCAAGGTCAATGATCGCGCTTTCAGAAAACAACTTTAAACCTTCCCCATCTTCATCTGTCATAACCGGAACCTTGGAAATTATTTCAGATGTTTCCTTGACCTTACTCACCTGAACAGTGGCCAGATCTACAAGATTTACAAGTTTCTTGTGAACATCCAGCAGTGTTTTTTGAACCACCGGCGACCATCCCACGCCTTTATCCTCAAAACCGGCCTGGTTAAGGAGCTGCCCAAGGTCGGCAAGAAAGGCCGGCAGCTCTGCGCTGGGCCGGCCGGACTCGATTTCATTTATCCCCTGGCTGAGCATGTTTTTCAGACGATCAAAGCCGAGTTCAACCTTTGTGAATCCCCTCTCCCAGAGCATGGATTTCCGAAGTTCTTCGGAAACACCCGCTTTTGCCAGCAGGTCGCCGAGTTGTTCAGCCTCCCACTCCGACAGCGTAATGGGGCGCTCTCCTGCAATTGATTCCAGTCCTTCAAGAAACAGGGTAAGGTCCAGTTTGCCGTCACCGGTGACCGCGGCATCCGAGATCTTTTTGATTTCCTCAACAGAAACTCCCATTTTGTTTAAAAAAGTTTCAAGAAGAGGCAGTTCGGTCTCAGGAACCGTGATTGGTCTGACATCATCCAGGGTCTCGAAGTGGCGCATAAAGGCCTCCAGAAAATCGTTTAATTCAAGATTTCCGCCTTCCGCCTCCATCTGCTGAATCAGAGGCGCTATATCCGCCTCACTCATCCCTCCATTCATTGCGATCTTTTTAAACAATTCGGGGTCAGGCAGTTGAAAAGTCCATGATCCAGGGGATTCCGAATCTTCGGCAATTTCCCTGAGTTCCTCCATCATCCGGCGCAACATGCCTGCAACAGTTAATGCATCATCGTCTTCTCTGCCATACTCCTGGGAAGACTTTGTTTTCCCCGCCGCCTCGCCCCCCAAAAGACCTTCTTTCTTTTCCCGGAACTTATTCATTTTCCGTTCCACATATTCTGAAAATGTTCCGGACTGACTCCTCACATCCGGC
>JAYEGR010000084.1:0-1163 GCA_034659175.1 Thermodesulfobacteriota bacterium
ATTCGAGGAAAAAATGCTGACGAGTCCAGACTTCAGAGAACTATTGAAAATTTTCGAAAAGCATAAAATTCGTTATCTTGTAGTGGGCGGATACGCTGTAATGAAATACAGCGAGCCCCGATTCACGAAAGATCTTGATGTGTTTATAGCGACAGATCAAGATAATGCAAATGGTGTGTATGAGGCTTTGAAGGAATTTGGTGCACCACTGGAAAATCTTACTGCGGATGACTTCACACAAAAAGGCTATTTTTATCAGATGGGAAGGCCACCTATACGGGTTGATATTATGATGTCGATTCCAGGAATTGAGTTTGATGAGGCCTGGGAAAAACGTGAAGTTGTTAAATTGGATGATCTTAAAATCCTTTTCGTTTCACGATCTGACCTTATCCGAGCAAAAGAAGCGAGCGCAAGACCACAAGATAAAATTGATATTGATAAACTCAAGGAAGCCGAACAATTGGATGCACTTGACAATAAATAGCGCGCCGCTTCGCTCTGCGCCATTTATTGCAAGTGATCCAAACCGATTATACCTCTGAAAATTCAATTTCGGCACCATACTTTTTGCCTAAATTAAAGAGACCTTCATGTTGGAAATCATGACACTAGGTGTTATAGTTGACGAGAGTTATCAAAAATTTTACTAGGTTTGTCAGCAGAAGACATAAATGTAGCCATAGAAAAAGGCGATTTTATTGAGGTGAAATCATGAGAAATTCCATTGCGAAATCAATTACAAGCACAGTTAAAGATTTAAACAAAAACGGTTATGTATAGCCTGAATGAAATATCAAACAAATGGCAACCATTAGCTCCCTTTTTATCAGTTCCACATACAGAGGTTGAATACCATAATTTGTCAGCCTTTTTAGATCAATTGGTTGATGACGTTGGAAATAATGAAAGCCACCCATTTTAGCCGCATTGATGGATACGGTTGGAACATTCTTCTTCGCAAACGTTTTCATATATCACCGTCGACTTTTTTGTAAAGTTGGCTGCACAACAATCGGATTAAGGAATGAAGATCTTTAAGAAGAGGCATTCGGCTTTGAGAGATGACATCGTGATGCCGTAGGTTCTTGCGTTTTCAGCGCTGAACAAAGTCCGCAGTGAACATGAGTGAAAAAAAGCCGGAAAATATGTTAACCCCGTCC
>JAYEGR010000084.1:1263-36863 GCA_034659175.1 Thermodesulfobacteriota bacterium
TCCGCAACAAGGATACCTTCACCAAGCCGGAGGGCATTAACCGCTGGCTGGAAAACCAGGCCTCGGTACTTTGCTTGCTGCGCGGCACTATCGTCTCGGACGATAATGTCACCTATCTGGTCAAGAGCAACTTCCACCTTGGTGAACTGAAGGGATTATTCCCCTACGATGTGGTCAAAATCACCCTGCCGGTCAGCAGCAGTGAGTTCGGCAATACCCAAGACAGCCACAGCCTGGTGATCCTCTATGCGCTGGCCATGGATGCCAAGCGGCTAGGGCACGATAAAAGCCATATAGCCCGGTTTCTGACCTCCGCCAACAACAAGCTGGCCGATATCAAACGTCGCGGCGGGGTGCTCGGCGGCGATCTCATCCACCTGGAAACGGCGCTGATGCAGGCCGCCGGCGAACTGTTGGGAGGCGACGATGGCAACTAATCGGCATCTGATTTCAGTCCTGCTACTGTTGTACTGCCTTTTCTGGACCAGTACTGCGGCGGGCGAGCCGCTGCGGCTGCTGGTACCTAAATTTTTCGGACCTACGCCGCTCAGTCAGCATGTGCGCACTACCATCTATTTCGAGATAACCAAGGCCTTCCGTGCCGTGGATGCCCCGGATAAAGGGGCTTGGATTCTCTATGGACAGGAGGATCTGCCGCAACCGAGTCACGACGCGGTCCTTGCCGCGGCAAAATGGCCCTCAGTCCGCGCCGATTTGGCGATTTGGGGGCAGGTGCATCACTACGACGACGGAGTGGTGCTGCAACCTTATCTGACTCTGACGCCGCTGATCAAAAAACGCCAAGTTCGACCGGAACTTTGGACGCTGATACTCAAAAATGGCACCGGCGAATCGTTCCGGCTGGAGTTGGATATCCCGGGGCAGTTCTACCAGTTCGAGCCGTTGTTGCTGACTGCCGAGACGATCTTAGCTTTCGAAAACCCGCAGGGGATGCCGCTCTACTCGGCCCGGCAGGGGAGGGAGACGATCGGCAGCCTTGGAGAGGTGATACGGTTCTACGAAATCCATGACGATGCGCTGTTGATCGCCACCAACGGCACCAAGGGCTGGGTCAGAACCAAGCCGATTACCCGGCAGCAAAGCGAGGCGATCGATTTTTCCAAAGGGATGGTGCGGCTGCTACGCGGTGATTGGAGGGGAGCGCGACAAAGTTTTGCCTCCGTGCTGGGAAATTCGAACCTGCCACAGAATCTGAGGATTCATGCGCTGATCTATACTGGCCTGGCCAAAGAAAAGGGCGGTTTGTCGGGGCGTAATGAATTTACGTCCGCATATGCCATTAACCGGCTGGACAAGGCTGCCGCCGCTTATCTGCTGATGAGCCATGCCGCCGAAATTGTCCGCCTGCAGCAGTCAGAAACGCAGGAGCAACTGCCGAAGGCCCGGCATAATCTACAAACAACGTTGAGTGTAACAAAAATTCTGTTTGCCAAAGAGGATCCTTGGCTTACTAAGCTGCGACTTCTGCTCAGGCCGCATAATTGAAAAAAAAGGAGAAGACGCGATGGAAAAAATTTTTCAGAAAACCTGTTTTGTTCCGGCATTATTGGCAGCACTCTTGCTGCTGACTCAAAACGCCTTTGCTGGGGCGCCGGAAGGGCACCCGGAGAGTCTTGACAGCAACTTGCGCTATATCTTGCAGCAACGCTTGGATGGCGAAGGTTACATGGGGGATTTCCGCTCTGGGCAGGATCTCGCCAGGGGCATCTCTGCTTATCTTTGGGATAACCGGCACTGGCTGACCAGTACAGATTTCCATAATGCCCGCCAAGTCGATGTGTTGGTTTGCCTGATGATGAAAAAGGGATATTCCGAATTTGACGAATACTCCGCCGAGATCAAGGATTGGTGCAACCAGACCATTAAAGTTCCCCCCATTCACCATTAAAACTGAGGGAAGGACGTGGCAGCCTGTTCCAAAAGGAAATTTTGAGGACGTTCCCAAAATCCTCCGGTTGTTTATTTTTCTCAAGCGCATCAAGAGCGGACTGCCAATTTTTTACATTTTTTCTTTTTTTTTAACAACAAAACAGTTGCAAAAAATTAAATTTAGAGTTTTTATATTTTTTTACAATTCATTCTCACAGGTAGTTAGCCATTTTCTTAACTTTCACTCAAATTTCCCATTTATTTTGATGTATCGGAAAAACAAAATTTCTGAGATATTGATAATTGATCTTAATTGGGAAGCCCTTGCCCTAAGGGCATTATGTTCTTAAGTTAACGACAATTTGGACAAAATCAGAACTATCGTGCACATCGTCACTTCGAATATTTATCTCTACTATTTAACATTCTTCTTGCTCACCATAGGATTTCTGCAAAAATAAGTATTACAATTTTACTTATCTTTTACAGATCCTTATCATTTCCGGATGGCTCTTTGGGAGGTTATTGTTGACAGGGAAATGCTTTCTCTCTTGACCTTACCGTGACCACAGAGACACTACCACCGAAAGCAACTGAGAGGTACTTCGGCTTGCTTGAAAAACCGCTAAAATTCATTGAGTCATCACTCAATAATTACCTGCGTCTCCGCAACCGGGGCACCGGGCATGACACCTATCTTCAACTTACCGAATTGTTTTTCGGTTTAAAGGGGGGTGATAAGGTAAGACAGGTCAAGTATTGGAAAGCGAGCCTTAATCGCTTATTGAAAACTTAAAAAACTAACTTTTGCGTGAACCTGACTGCGTATAGCTTCGCTTCTCTTCGCAGGGACAACATTTTTTTTAACAACCTCAAGTTGTGGTTCGTCAAACCACTGGCTATCTTGTGGGGTGCCGTTTTTTAATTTTTTTTGCAATTGTGCAACCACTGGGAGCGTGTGACAACAATCCCGGAAAATCCGGTTATGATCTCTTTTACTTCTGTTCCAAGATCAAGTTTAAACTCTGGCCCTTTTTTTCCCAAACATGACAAAGAGCCTTCATTCAAATCGGATGATTTGTTTAGCAAGGAGAAAACAACATGGACATTATTAAACGAGCATCTATTTTTCTGTTATGCGTTCCAGCTATACTCTCGGTACTAGCAACCTCCTCAATTGCGCAAGAAATTGCACAAACAACGCAGGTCAATATCCCTACCGCACCAATCTCGACTTTGAAAAAAAATTTGAAAATCAGAGGCTATAATTTTGACCCACTTTTAGAATCAAAAAGTTTTGTAAATGATCTCCAAGTAAAAGGATTATTGGCAAAAGAAGTTCCACCCAGCACTCCCCAATGGCGAATCATTCAATTTAATTCGCCGCCGGATCGTGCAGCGCAAAAACGCTTAAAAGCACAGGGATTATCTTTACAGTATTTTGTTAACGGTGGTGGCTATATAGAAAAAGTCAGCATGGAAACAGTGCAGACTTTGCAGGCCCGTGAAAATTTAAGGGCTTCAGTTCCCTACCATCCTGCTTTTAAAATTTCCCAAACCATTGGCAAAGTGCAATACCGCACGGAAGCACGTAAAGCCATTCCAGGTTTACTACTGCGCGCCATTCCTCATTTAAATTCCGACCCGTCTGCCATCGCCACAGTGATAGAAGCAACCGGCGGCACCAATGTAAAGATGATGGACGATCGTGACGTGGGCGGCGCAGGTCAAGTTATTTTTGAACTCGCCAATGAATCAACCCTACCTGCCATCGTAGCAATAGAAGACATTCGTCGTATCGAAGAAGTGGGAGAAATTATTGATGATAACGTGAATGCGGCGACCACGAATCAGTCAGGTACCGCCGGTGTATCGCAAGTTTGGGACCAAAATCTCAACGGGCAAGATCAAATCATCGGCATTATGGATAATGGGCCTGCAGACATTAACCACTGCTTTTTTCAAGACCCGGTCAACAATACGACAGGCCCAGCCCACCGCAAGGTGGTGGCGCTTCGTAATGCCAGCGGAACCGCAGCCGGTGGACATGCCACATTTACTGCCGGTAATGCTGCCGGTGATGATTTTAATAACCCAGGTGCCGCCGGTCGTCGAGGAGGCGCATGGGCAGCCAGGCTGGTTATTGGAAACCGCCATGATTTGGGCAGCGCCACATTACTTTCCGAATTTTCCGCCGCACGTGACAGCGGCGCGGTGATTCATACCAATAGCTGGCACAACAATACCCAAGGCGCAGGCAATGCCGCCACTTACAACCAAAACGCCGAAGACACCGACCGATTCTTATGGCTAAACGAAGATCACCTTGTATTTGGTTCCATGGGTAACAACGGTGAGGAACAAGGCCCGCCGGGTACCGCAAAAAATGCGGTGGGCGTGAACGCCGCACAAGCCGACCCCGCGGTTTCGTGAATACCAAACCGACTAAATCTGCAACACATTTCGGATCGGAATTACCCAAGTTATTTCTTTCCAGACCCTTATGAAGGAGGGAGCGCAAATGAAAATTCCAGAAAGTAAATCAGCATCCCAAAAAACTTTGTCCATAAAACTCAATCTTACCTTTGACGATGTAACAGACAACCGGATTCCGGACGCAACGGCTTACATCTATGACAAGAGCGGTAGGTTCATCGCTTCCGAACCATTACCCGGCAAAGATTCTGTTGCAATAAAAATCGATATCCCAAAAAAATATCTCGGATCTCATGTCCGTGTATTTATAGGGCCTGCCAAACATTATGAAGAAAGTGAATTTAATCAACTAATGCGCCAGGCTTCCCCCCATGACAAAAAAAGGGCAGGGTCGACAATTGCATCCATGCGCAAAAAATCATTCCTGGAAAGGATTCTTCTTGTTGATAAAACAACGGTAAAACTCAGCGACACGATTTACAAAGACTATTGGCAAAAATGGCTGAAATGTAAATGCCTGGTTCGTGGCAGATTTGTAAAACCAATCACCCTGCCCGACGGCACCACCCAGTATCTTGGCCTCAGCAATGCCTGTGTTTGTCTCCACGAAGTTGATTCAATTCCCTACGTCATAAGTAAATTACCGGAAAAGGACCTGTATCGGCTGCGGGACGATCTGCTCGTTTATCTTGAGGAAAAAATTCCTTTTCCTCCTGATCCCTGGCCGCCGGTCTTTGTAAAAGAACCTCCCATCCCCGGGCCTTTTCTTGTGAAAACAGTAACAGCAGACAGAAAAGCAGTTGCCGTCAAGGGATTACAACCCGCTCGGCACTCCTTGCTGTCTGCTCGACATGAAACGATAGCGGGAGAACCAAAAGCAAAGATCGATACAGCTCCCCTGAAGGCCGACTTGCAATCCATCTTCACTGCTACCTCAGAGACAAGGTTGCGTCAGGCCCTCATTGCCAACGCCACAATTGTAAAAAATATAGCCTGTAGTCTGAAATGGATTTTTGGCTATCTAAAAAAAGATTTTATCAAATGCACCACCACCGATGCCTTTGGATATTTTGAAACAGTTATTTATTACTCCTGTTTCGGAGATAAGCCGGATCTCTATTTCCAGGCCTGCCAGTGCATTGGTGGTGTACCGCACATGGTGTACGATCCGGGAGTCGCCTGCCATACCCACTGGAATTATGAATGTGGAACAGAATTAACTCTTGAAGTAACCGATCCTGCCGCCATTGTCACCGCAGAGCCGGACCCCGTTGATCCGCCTCCGGGAGTAACGTCCTGGGTCATGCCTTATGCCATTGGCAATATGCGCCTTGACCGGATCAAGAGTAACGGACTTGTTGATTACGACTCAATTATTGACGCACCTTTTGGAGGTTATCTTCGTTTTCGCCATGGTTTTTCTGAAAATATCCCAAGTAATGATCTCTACTATTACAGATGGCTATATCAAAAAGATGGTGATTCGAACTGGACCGAGTTTGATCTTCCTGTCATCCGTCATTATGTCAGGGAAGAGCTGGGCAAACTTCCTACCTTCCCGATTGTGACCTTAGGCCCCAAAGTCGTTAACAGTAAAAATTTGTATAGATTTAAGCCTGCTGATCCTGATCTGTGTGATGATGTCATTCCGGGTGGGAATAACTATTGGCCTGCCGAAGACTGGTTTTACGAGACATATACAGGATTTCTTAATTCTCCAACCTTACCTGGAGGAGTTGCGAATGCCCACGGCGTCTACACCCTGAAACTCGAGGTCTACGATAGTGGCGGTAATCGAGTTGATCCTGCTTCCTCAACATTTGACTTTATTGTCCCGGACGGGCTTGACACAGATGGAGTGACTATAAAATCGAGATTGCCAATCAGCAGTGAAATTGATGATAAAGGATTTATTTTCACGCTTCATGTCGACAACCGCCCTACCACTTCAACCATTGACGCACCACATATAGGTAGTACGGTCGCCAGTGATGATTGCGGGTTCTTACGCTACAACCCGGGAGACAATGTCACCCTGTCTTTCCATGCCAATCAGGACAATAATTTTGCCATGCTTTCTTACTGGATCAAGCGAGGGGCCAATACTATTTTAGGCCATTACTGGCAGGAAGTAAGTTCCAACCCCTTAGGTGTTTTTGCCGGAGACGGAAATGGCAACTTCAGCCATAATTTCCCAAATGCTGTTTTGAGGGACACATGCACATCTGCTGCCTTTGCTGAGATCTTAAGGACTTATGCCAAAGCAACGAACGGCAAACGTCGTTTGCACGAGTATGATTCTCACGACGAGTGGGCCTTTGCCCTGGCGCCTGAAGAAGAATCGTGAGGAATACAACCACCTCCTTCCTGTTTGATTGAGGGAGGTGGTTGTCACCTGGAAAAAGGATACCTGGATAACGAAGAGTTTGAGGGCATGTTCTTAAAGGGGTAGCTCGGGAACTTGGGAGACCCAGATGTTTCTTTAAGTTAAAACGGCCAGGAATTTTAGGGGGGGGACATCCTGTCCAACCTCACCATGCTGGAGCTTACCCCCTGACCTCGGCAATCCAGTCAAGCAACTGCTGATAGTCAAAAAACCTATCAGATGCGTGGAGTAAAATGCGAAAGAAGATATTTTGCAGTTTATCCCGGCCAAGAAAAAGTCCCTGGCTGAATTTTTGTGGAAATCAGAAAAAAATTCGTGCTTGCAAGAAAGCCAAAAGCCCCATTGACAAAAGGTCTTTTCATTGGTGACCCTTTTTTTTACATTTTTTCTTTTTTTTAACGATAAAACAGTTGCAAAAAATTAAATTTAGAGTTTTTATATTTTTTACAATTCATTTTCACAGGTAGTTAGCCATTTTCTTAACTTTCACTCAAATTTCCCATTTATTTTGATGTATCGGAAAAACTAAGTTTCTGAGATATTGATAATTGATCTCAATTGGGAAGCCCTTGCCCTAAGGGCATTATGTTCTTTAAGTTAACGATAATTTGGACAAAATCAGAACTATCGTGTGCACATCGTCACTTCGAACATTTATCTCTACTCTTTAACATTTTTTTTGCTCACTATAGGATTTCTGCAAAAATAAGTATCACAATCTTATTTATCTTTTACAGATCCTTATCATCTCCGGAAGGCTCTCTGGGATGTTATTGTTGACAGGGAAATGCTTTCTCCCTTGACCTTACCGTGACCACAGAGACTGCCTCCAAAAGCAACTGAGAGGTACTTCGGCTTGCTTGAAAAACCGCTAAAATTCATTGAGTCATTACTCAATAATTACCTGCGTCTCCGCAACCGTGGCACAGGGCATGACACCTATCTTGAACTTACCGATATTGTAGATGAGCAAGGCAAGTTTGCCGTTTCCCAGAGCACGGTTGGCATGAGCCTTATCAATATTGAGGAAGAGCGGGTAAATCGCGCCCAGCAGCCGGAAATCATTCGCGGTGCAAATGGCGCCCTTGGCTATGCAAATCCCGAGATTCGCCTGCAACTTCACCTGCTCTTTGTGGCAAATTTCAAAGACCACGATGACTCTATAAAAAACATTTCGTCGGTCATCAGTTTCTTTCAGTCCAACAATGTTTTTTCCCCGGTAAAATACCCTGAGCTGGATGAGAATATTAAAAAAATCATCTTTGAACTCGGCTCATACGGTTTTGAACAGCTCAGCTATATCTGGGGTGTTCTGGGTACCAATTATCGACCTTCCGTCATCTATAAGATGCGCTTGGTAACGATCCAGGAAGGCCTCCAGCAGCGAAGCGGGGCAATTATCGACAAAACCGGTTACAAAGGTAAAGGAATGCTGTGATGCAGAGCGACTACCTTGAACTTGTACGTTTTGAATTCCAGCATGAGTATTACGCAAACGATCAGCCTGCATTCACCTTTTATCCCCAGCGTGAAACCCAAAAACTGCTGAATCGTTCCGGACTGCTCTTCCGTGCCGCCAGGGCTGGATTTACAATTCTCTACCTGGCGACCAGGGATGCAACAGATGCTCTGGCGCCACTACGAAAATTGCCGCCAATCTTCGCTCTCAGGTTTTGGATCTGCCCGAAATCTCCATACACAAGTGCGGTCTCAGCGCTGCCGCTCTTCCGTTCAACCAAGCAGACGCTCTATTTTGACAACCTTACCGATCGCAAAGATGGAAATACGCTCTATGTCAATCATTCAGCGCCTGCACTGACATCAGCGGACGAAAATGACCTGGTCAGCCTTGCGCCAATTTCCTGGCGATACAGCAAAGCTGGAACAAAAACGATTTTTGTGCGTATCCAGAGTGCCGACGGCACAGTTGTCAGATCGGAATATTGCCGCCCCTACGAAGGTAACGTGCAATGCCTGATTGATCTGCACGAAGTGGAACCGGGCCTTGTCAGCATAACTGCCGGCACCGAGGAGCAGGAGACCTATTACCGGTACGAGTCCTTACCCGAAAATGCACCATTGGCCGCAGTTGATTTATACGTTGGCCCCTCTGTGCCTGATACCTACGCATTTGTTGATTCCGACGGAATTCCCCAAAACAAAACCTTTACTTGCCGGATTGCTAAACGCAGCAGCTCATGGCGGTATATTGTGGTGCCGAAATTCAATAACAGCTTGCAGGCCAATCAGCTTTCCATAGATGACAGTGATGACAGGTACACTTTCGGCGATGCAACAGCGGTTCAGACCATGTCAGGGGAGGCTGCTTTTCTAATCGAGTCTGAAGATGTGATTCCACACCAGGAAGAGCCGATCAAAGGGCTGTCCCTGCGGAAAAACAACGCTGATTTAATAAAGGAATTACCAAATCCCGGGCCGGACCAGGTTATGGGCACGGACGGGAATTTTTACTCGGAAATTCATGTATATGTATAACAGTGGGTTTAAACGCCGGATGGAATGATGTTTGAATCTCAACTCAAGCAATTTCCCCCAAAAGCCTCAGAAAAGGACAGGAAAAATGAACTACAAAACACCAGGTGTCTATGTCGAGGAGATTTCGCTCTTTCCTCCATCTGTTGCTGAAGTGGCAACGGCAATTCCGGCCTTTATCGGCTATACCGAAAAGGCGAAATTTAAGGGCAAAGATCTGACCGGAGAGGCGGTAGAGGTATCCTCCCTTATTGAGTTTGAGGAACGTTTCGGCAAGGGGCCGGCCATTGTTATTGACAAGGTTGCCATTACCGAGAGCAACACGGTCAGTGAGGTTGACACTTCCACGACCTATCTGCTGTACGACAGCATTCGCCTCTATTTTTCTAATGGTGGCGGTCGTTGCTACATTGTTTCGGTAGGCCGGTACGGCAAGAGCCCACAGGATGAAATCAGCAAGGAAGACATTGAAGGCGGTCTTGCAGTCATTGCCAGGGAAGATGAGCCCACCATGCTTCTTTTTCCCGATGCGACGCTGCTTACCGGGACCAAGCTCTATGATCTGCAGCAAACCGCTCTCAAACAGGCTGCTGATCTGGGAGACCGCTTTGTGATCATGGACCTGCTGGAAAAGAAAGACGCATCATCATCCGCCAAGGAAGAATACAAAGAGTTCCGTAACAATATCGGGATCAACAACCTTCTCTACGGAGCCGCCTACACGCCATATCTGGAAGCCGGTCTGCCAAAGCAAGTGAAGTATCGCAACAGCAAAGATGCACTTTTCAAATACGGAGGTAAGGTCAAACTTGTCTCCCTGACCGAAGAAGATGGAGTTAAGGCAACCATTAATTCCCTGGAAGATCTCATTGCCGACGATGCAAAGCTTCAAGATATTATCAATACAATCAAGAGTGGCTCGGCCACCCTGCAGGAAGCCTACCAGGCAAAGGTGAACGATTTTAAGGAGGTGATCAATGACGCAGCAGCAAGTGAGGCCGATGTCTTAGCTGCCTTCAAGGCCCTGTGCACCCTTTGCTATAATATTCTTGAGCAGGTTTTCGATGACTTGGCCAGTGGTACTGCCCCCACGCTGAAAGGAACCGGCCCGAAAAGTCTTCACTATATCCTGAACAGTAAATTCGCAGCAGAGTTCAGTGATATCGCCACGACTCTGAACAGCTATTTAAAAGATGCCGGGCATGCCGACTTAAACGAAATGTATACAACGTTCACCTGGACCGCGGCTGACTGGTCAACGGTTACCGACAGCACCGCTATGCCGCCAAAAACTTTTGACTGGACGGCTGCCGATTGGACCGATCTGTTTGACAGCGCCAATGTCACGGCTGATACGGCCATCTACGGCAATGATCCTTCCACAAAAGTGAGGCTCAGCAGTGGTGAGCCTTTCATCAGTACACTTTTTAAAAGGCTGAGCGGCGCAGTTGGCGATCTGCAATTGACTGCGGACAGTCTTGAAAAGGAGAAAGAAGGACTTCTGCTCCAGCAGATGCCGACCTATAAAAACATTGTCACGGCGATCAACGAAGATCTGACGGTTGTTCCGCCAAGCGGCGCCATTGCCGGAATTTACTGCTATGTGGATAAGACCCGCGGCGTCTGGAAAGCCCCTGCAAATGTCAGCTTGAGCAATGTCGCCAAACTGACGGAGCGGATTGATGATGAAGAACAGGCAGACCTCAACGTTGACGTGAATGGTGGTAAATCCATCAACGCCATTCGTTTTTTCACGGGCCGCGGCAATATCGTCTGGGGGGCCAGGACGCTGGCCGGCAACGACAATGAATGGCGCTACATCCCTGTTCGCCGTTTTTTCAACATGGTGGAGGAATCAGTGAAAAAATCCACCAACTGGGCTGTCTTTGAGCCAAATGACGCCGGCCTTTGGACCAAAATCAAGGCCATGATTGAAAACTACCTGACCCTCAAGTGGCGGGACGGGGCACTGGCCGGTGCTAAACCCAATGAAGCCTTCTTTGTCAATGTCGGTCTGGGTACCACCATGACCCAGCAGGATATTCTCGAAGGCCGGTTAATCGTAGATATCGGCATGGCGGTTGTCCGCCCGGCCGAGTTCATCATCCTGCGCTTTATGCATAAAATGCAGGAATCATAGTGGGAATCAGGCTGAACAGCTGAGTTGCAAAATTTAACACTGTCCCGAATCTGTCAATGGACAGCATATTAATTTTTGACAAGAAAGGAACACTATTATGGCACTTCCACTTCCAGGATTTCATTTCACAGTAGAATGGGGAGGCACCAACATAGGATTTTCCGAGGCCTCCGGGCTGACCATGGAAATCCAGCCCATCGAGTATCGCGACGGTGCCAGCAGCGATTTCAATACCATCAAAATGCCGGGTCTGCCGAAGACCGCCAACATTGTATTGAAACGCGGCATTGTCGATGTTGACAAGGAATTTTTTGAATGGCTGAATAAAACCAAGATGAATAAAGCTGAGCGCCGCGATGTAACGATAAGTCTGCTCAACGAGGAGCATGAGCCGGTGATGACCTGGAAGGCGACCAACTGCTTTCCGGTAAAAATAGAAGGCCCGGGTCTGAAGGCAACCGGCAATGAAGTGGCCATCGAAACCCTGGAGCTGGCCCATGAAGGGCTGGCTATTCTGACCTAGAAACAATGACCTACTACCCGCCAGTCGCATTCCATTTTAAGGTCGAAATCAGTCTTGACGGACTGCACGAACATGATGTGCGGTTCCAGGAGGTTTCCGGTCTTACCCAGGAGCTTGGGGTGGAACAAGTTGTTGAAGGCGGTGAGAACCGCTTTGAGCACAGGCTTCCGGCCCGTGGAAAATTCGGCAATCTGGTCTTGAAACGTGGAATGCTGACCGAATCCGGGGTGATCAAATGGATTAAAGATGCTATTGAGAACTTTGAGTTCAAGCCTGCGGATGTGCTGGTTACGTTATTGGATGAAGAGCACAACCCCTTGGTTTCCTGGAGCTTTGTTGCTGCATGGCCGGTAAAATGGAGTCTGGGCGCTTTTGATGCAAAGAAAAATGAGGTTGTGGTGGAAACCCTGGAGCTGGCTTACAGGTATTTCACCAAGGTTGAAAAATAGTTAAAAAATTAAAGAAAACATGAGGTATGTCCAATGCCGGTTGAAATCCGAGAACTGGTAATACGGGCTGAAATCGATCCCCGGCAGGGGCAGGGACAGGAGTCCGGACAAAACCCTGGAATTGCTTCCGACAGGGAACAGCTTATTCGTGATTGCGTTGAACAGGTGATGGAAATCATCCGTCAGAAAGAGGAACGTTGATGCCGGGAAACGAAGGTGAATTGAAAAAATTAAAGATCGAGGCCTACTCATCTATCAGATATGATGCTGGAGATAAGGAAGATGAGTTTTTTGTGATGTTCAATCCCCCGACCCTGTCCCAGATATACGAAATAGAATACAACGAGGAGCAGGCACAGGGCACTTCCGGCTCTTCCCAGACTTTCGGCAAAATAAAACCCCAGGAATATACCTTTGAGTTCCTGATAGATGGAACAGGGACAACTCCTCCCCCTGTTGGCGCGGGAAGTGATTCCACGGATCAATCTGCTGTCGGTAGTGATTCCACGGATCAATCTGCTGTCGGTGCGGCTGTTGATGTGTCTGCGGAAGTGACTGCATTTCTGGCCCTGACTTACGAGTTCAACGGAGAGCTGCACAGGCCCTACTATCTGAAGATTCATTGGGGACAGTTTGTCCTCTACTGCATCATGAAAAAGGCCAATGTCACTTACACCCTCTTCAAACCCAACGGTTTCCCGCTGCGGGCCAAGATCAATGCAACATTTTCCCAGATCAGCGATGATGAACTCCGCATAGCCCGTGAAGGCAGGAATTCTCCGGATATGACCCATCGCCGCCAGGTGCATGACGGTGACCAGTTGCCGCTGATGTGCTTTCGGATCTATGGAGATATGAGCCATTACCTTGATGTTGCCGGATATAATGACATTATCGATTTCAGAAACCTTGAAACAGGTGCCTGGATCGCCTTTCCGCCTTTGAAAGATCTCCTGGAGCTTAAGAAGGAATATGCCTGATCGAATTACATTTACTATAGAAATTGATGAACAGGCCGTATCCAGCGAGCTTCAGATCACCTCCGTGCTTATCAATCGCCAGATCAATCGTATCCCTTCGGCCAGAATCAGCATTGTTGACGGCGAAACAAATATAAATGATTTTGTGATCAGTAACCAAGAAACTTTTATTCCCGGTAAGGAACTGACGGTTAAGGCCGGCGACAGTGGCGATGAAGAACAGATTTTCAAAGGAATCATAACAAGCCACCGCATTAAGGTACGCCCTGACGGACGTTCCCAACTCCTTGTCGAAGCACGGGACGCAGCCTTTAAAATGACGCTGAACCCAAAAAACGCACTCTTTGAAGAGGTAACCGACAGCGATATTTTCGAGGAAGTACTTGGTAATTACAGCGATTTGACTCCTGATGTCGAGGCCAGCGAGGCAACCCATTTGCGAATGGTCCAGCACAGGGCAACAGACTGGGATTTTATTCTCGCACGGGCACGGGCCAATGGCAAAGTGCTTTTTGTGAGTGATGGTGAGTTGAATATTGCAGCTCCCACGGTGAATGATACTCCCGCCGTCACGCTCACTTACGGCGCAAACGTCATGGAACTTGACCTTGAGATGGACTCCAGATATCAGGCGGCAGCGATGAAGACAAAAGCCTGGGCCCATGCCGACCAGGAAATAGCGGAAGCCGAAGCCGTTGACCCTGATTCGCCTGAACAGGGCAATATTGATGCCGCAGCGTTGGCCGAGGCAGCTGGTTCCCAGGAAGTGGAACTCTATGACTCGGGCCAGGCCGATGAGACCGCGCTGCAGGCTTGGGCGGATGCACGCCTCAACCGGCAGCGTCTTGCCCGTATCCGCGGCTCAATACGTTTTAAAGGCAACGCAGGAATTTTGCCTGGAATGACCGTGGAATTGGCTGGTTTTGGTGACCGATTCAACGGCAATGCCTTTGTAAGTGGTATCCGGCACGAGCTTTACCATGGCGGCTGGACCAGTGATATTGCCATCGGCTTACCAGAAAGCCTTTTCCCGGATATCAGAGAATCCTGCTACCAGACGGAGCTGCTGCCTGCCATCAGCGGCCTGCATGTCGGCAAGGTATTGCAACTTCAGGATGATCCGGATGGCGCCGAGCGAATTCTCGTTCAAATCCCGATGATCACCCCGGACGGCACCGGTCTCTGGGCCCGGTGGGCATCCGTTGACGCGGGCAATGGCAGAGGTTTTGTCTGGCGACCGGAAATCGATGATGAAGTGGTGGTTGGCTTCCTGGGTGGCGACCCACGATCTCCCGTTGTCCTCGGTGGGCTCCATAGCGCTGCCAATCCCGCCCCTATTGAGGCATCCGATGATAATTTCGAGAAAGGCTATGTCTCCAGCAGTGAAATGCGCTTCCATTTCGATGATGACAAAAAAATTATCACCATTGAAACGCCGGGTGGCCATCAATTGTTACTTGATGAAGATGACAGCTCAATACGGATTGTCGAATTGAACGGCAACAGCATGACCATGAATGGCGACGGCGTTACCATGGACAGCCCCGGTGATTTCATCGTCACCTGCGGCGGCAACGCCACCATTGAAGCAGGCGGTAATATCGAGTTGACCGCTTCCGGGGATCTGACCCTGAGCGGGACCAATGTGACAGTAGAAGCCGGTGCCAGCGCAACAGTTTCCGGCTCTGCCGGTGCAGAGTTAAGCAGCGGCGGCCAGACCAAGGTGGAAGGGTCATTGGTGATGATAAACTAAGTTATTAAAAAGCCTCAGCAAAGGACAGGAAAAATGAACTACAAAACACCAGGTGTTTATGTCGAGGAAGTATCGATATTTCCTCCGTCCGTTGCCGAAGTGGCAACGGCAATCCCGGCATTTATCGGCTATACCGAAAGGGCAAAATTTAAGGGCAAGGATCTGGCCGGTAAGGCGGTAGAGGTGCCATCCCTTGCTGAGTTTGAAGAACATTTCGGCAAGGGACCTGACATTGATCTCAACAAGGTTACTCTCACCGAAAACAACACGGTCAGTAAAGTTGAGTCACGTACGACCTTCCTGCTCTATGACAGCATCCGCCTCTATTTTTCTAATGGTGGCGGTCGTTGCTACATTGTTTCGGTGGGCCAGTACGGCAAGAGCCCACAGGATGAAATCAGCAAACAAGACATCGAAGGAGGCCTTGCTGTCATTGCCAGGGAAGACGAGCCCACCATGCTTCTTTTTCCCGATGCCACGCTGCTTACCGGGACCAAGCTCTATGAGCTGCAACAGGCCGCTCTTAAACAGGCCGCTGACCTGGGAGACCGCTTTGTCATCATGGACCTGCTGGAAAAGGACGATGCGACAGCCAAGGAAGAACACAAAGAATTCCGCAACAATGTCGGCATTAACAACCTGGCCTATGGCGCATCCTACACGCCGCACCTCAAAACCGCGCTGCCCAGGGAGGTAAAGTACCGCAATACTCTTAAAAAGCTCTATAAGTATGGCGGCGAGACAAGCCTGGATAAACTGACCGATGAGCCGGAAATAAAGACAACCATCACCTCCATGGAAAATATCATTGCCGATGCCGAAACCCTGCAAAATATCGTGAATGGTATCAAAAGCGACAAGACCTCACTGCAGGAAGCCTATCAGTCAAAGGTCAACTCCTTCAAGGATGTTGTCAACAACAGTTCCGCCACTGCAGCAGCCGTCCGCACCGCCTTTAAAGAGCTGTGTACCCTCTGTTATGATATCCTGCGTCTGGTCTTTGATGACCTTGCAAGTGACAGCGGCCCCCTGCAGGGAGAAGGTCCGGAAAGTCTCCATTACTTTCTTGCCGGCAATTTCACCGCAGAGTTCAGTGATATCGCAAAAACACTCAACGCCTATCTCAAAAATGCAGGTCACGCCGACTTAAACGAAATGTATACAACGTTCACCTGGAACGCGGCTGACTGGTCAACGGTTACCGACAGCTCCACCACGCCGCCAACAACCTTTGACTGGACAGCCTCTGACTGGACCGATCTTTTTGACAGCGCTAATGTCACGGAGAATACGAGCATATACGGCGGCGGCACATCTGCCAGGGAAAGGCTCAGCAGTGCCGAGCCTTCCATCCGCAAAGAGTTTATGAGATTGAGCGACGCGGTTGGTGACCTGCTGCTGTCAGCGGAAAACCTGGAAAAGAAAAAGGAAGAACTTCTTCTTCAGCAGATGCCGACCTACAAGAATATTGTCACGGCCATCAAGGAAAACTTAACTATCGTACCGCCGAGCGGTGCCATTGCCGGAATCTACTGCTATGTGGACAAGACGCGCGGCGTATGGAAAGCCCCTGCAAATGTCAGTTTGAGCAATGTAGCCGGTCTGACTGAACGGATAGATAACCAAGAACAGGCAGACCTGAACGTTGATGTGAATGGTGGAAAATCCATTAATGCCATCCGTGCCTTTGCAGGACGTGGCATCCTCGTCTGGGGGGCCAGGACGCTGGCCGGCAACGACAATGAATGGCGCTACATCCCTGTTCGCCGTTTTTTCAACATGGTGGAGGAATCAGTGAAAAAATCCACCAACTGGGCTGTCTTTGAGCCAAATGACGCCGGCCTTTGGACCAAAATCAAGGCCATGATTGAAAACTACCTGACCCTCAAGTGGCGGGACGGGGCACTGGCCGGTGCTAAACCCAATGAAGCCTTCTTTGTCAATGTCGGTCTGGGTACCACCATGACCCAGCAGGATATTCTCGAAGGCCGGTTAATCGTAGATATCGGCATGGCGGTTGTCCGCCCGGCCGAGTTCATCATCCTGCGCTTTATGCATAAAATGCAGGAATCATAGTGGGAATCAGGCTGAACAGCTGAGTTGCAAAATTTAACACTGTCCCGAATCTGTCAATGGACAGCATATTAATTTTTGACAAGAAAGGAACACTATTATGGCACTTCCACTTCCAGGATTTCATTTCACAGTAGAATGGGGAGGCACCAACATAGGATTTTCCGAGGCCTCCGGGCTGACCATGGAAATCCAGCCCATCGAGTATCGCGACGGTGCCAGCAGCGATTTCAATACCATCAAAATGCCGGGTCTGCCGAAGACCGCCAACATTGTATTGAAACGCGGCATTGTCGATGTTGACAAGGAATTTTTTGAATGGCTGAATAAAACCAAGATGAATAAAGCTGAGCGCCGCGATGTAACGATAAGTCTGCTCAACGAGGAGCATGAGCCGGTGATGACCTGGAAGGCGACCAACTGCTTTCCGGTAAAAATAGAAGGACCGGGTCTGAAGGCAACCGGCAATGAAGTGGCCATCGAAACCCTGGAACTGGCCCATGAGGGCTTGGCCATCCTGACCTAGGAGATTTTCATGCCCGCATTGCGGGTCGGTGATACATGCGGATGCCAGGGCGAGTGCATGAAAGATGAAATAAAAACGGTAGATTACTAACTATGTTAAAGTGAAATTTCAGGCAAACTGTATTGGATATCGAGGTCACCAGGAATATCGAATGATAAAGTACCACACTTCGAAATTCTGCGGTTCCTTGTTCGACATTCGATATTCATCTTGCATAATAACATGTGGGTGAACCAACGGTGATGATCGGATGATTGACGACAAAAAAAGCAAAGACATCAAGAGAAACCAACCCGGTTTTCTCGGCACCGGATGGACTTTCCCGCCGACATTCACTAAGGGTCCGCAATCAGTCGTCATGGTCAGCGACGACAAAGATATTCGCCAGAGTCTGGAGATTCTTTTAACCACCAGTGTAGGGGAACGATTTCTCAGGCCGGAATACGGCTGTGATTTACGCCGCTACCTGTTCGAGCCACTTGATGACGGATTGGTAGCCTATATCCGTGATCTGGTGGGTAACGCCATTCTGTACCATGAACCGAGAATCAGGCTCACTGATCTGACCCTCTCAACCCGGGCCGAGGAAGGAACGCTGCTGATAGAATTGGAGTATGTAATTCGGACGACAAACAGCCGCCGAAATTTTGTCTTCCCATTCTACAAAGATGAAGGGACTGATGTGAAACAATGAAACGACCACAGATCAGGAACTTGATACAGAACGACGGGCTTACGCAGCCGGAGCGCTTTCTTGAAGAGCTTGATCCGCAGTTTGCAAAGATTGATGATCGAACCATAACCGACCTGCTCTCCTTTGCCTGGAAGTACAGCGATCATTTGCACTTTTATGAAGCCATTCAAACCTCCAAAGACGAGAAGGTGCAACCGAGCGGATCCTGGCAGCAGCTGCTCCGGCATGAACAGCTTTTTCCCCTTTCGCTGATAAGTGGTTGCTCACCGGTAAAGTACAGCCGCCGGTTTGAAGCAGACATTGCAGTGCTGGACCCGGAACACGACAGTGACAATGAATGGGAACACAAGGTTTACCATGCCTTTGTCACGGTTATCACTCTTTGCGAAGAAGTGGATAAATGGTCAGTCAGACTTCCAGTTGCTTCAAAAAGCTCTCGTGATCTTAAAATTTACATCAGCCAACTGGGAAACAAGATTGAGCAGCTCCTGGCCCTCTATCGCCAGAAGATATACGATGGCAAACTTTGGGATTATGTGTCGGCACGCTTGAAAACCTGGGACATCGAGAAGTACGGCGTACCGGATTACGGCCCTCAGATGATGAGTAACAAACAGGTTGTCAGTGCCTTACGCGTTATTTTAGGCGAAATGCAGATCCTCTACTCCGCAATCGTCAACAATGGCAAACAGACCATTGAGACTCTGCTGCAGGACGACTCGCACCAGGCCCATATCGGACTTTTTCTCGCTTTTCTGCGGCTGCTTGAGCACAATCGGGACCACCTCAATAATCTGACCGGCAGACACCTGGATTTTTATCTGCGGGAAATTCTTCAGCTCAAGCCTAAAAAACGGCAACCTGATTCCGTCAACTTGACCTTTGAACTGGCAAAAAAAGTTAACCGCTGTTTACTCCCTTCCAACACCCCCTTTAAGGGCGGCAAGAACGAAGATAAGATTGAACGGATCTACGATCTGAAAAACGAGTTGGCCCTGAGTAAGGCAAAGGTCGCGGACCTGAAAAATATCCATGTCATTACCTCCGCCCCGGGGACTGTACAGGCGGTTCATGCCGGGATAACGGCCAATTCTCCGGCCGGACTCGGTGAACCGCTCCCCGAGGATAATCCAAAATGGTCCGGATTCGGAACTTCCGATTATCCATTTGCGGAATTGGGGTTTGTCGTTGCCTCCCCTCTTTTCCGACTCAGCGAGGGTGAACGGGCCGTCATCATGAGGTTTCTCATTACGGACCTCACATCATTGCAGGATGCTTACAGCGAAGAGTTTGGCCGTGCTGCCCGTAATGTAGAAAACAAAGTACAGCTCCCCAATTTTTTTACAGTAAAAGTGTCAACCGCTAAAGGCTGGCATGACACTGTCCCAAATGTCTTTGTTGACCTGAAAAAATTAAAGCTGGTCCTCCTGTTTGAATTTGACATGGATATCGCGCCCATTGTTGACTACGATGCGGAAAAATTGGGCGATGCTGTTGAACTGCCGGCGCATTGGCCCTTGTTCCGTTTAACAGTGGACCAACAGGGAGAACCCCGGGCCTACGACGTTTTGCGTAAATTAAAGGCCGCGAAGCTCACCGTGGAAATCGAGGTGAACAAGGTACGCGGTCTGGTGCTTGACAACGATGCTGCAAAGCTGAAAGCGGATAAACCTTTTCTGCCGTTCGGCAGTCAACCGAGAATCGGCTCTACCTTTTTTATCGGTCACGCAGAGTCTTTTGCCAAGCCCTTAACCGATTTGGCCCTCTCGTGGAAGTGGGTTGATCCACCGCAAAATCTGGAGTCTTATTATCAAAACTATACGGATGACGAATTTCGGTTCAGCGCTGATGTTGACTTGAGGGAAAACTACAATTGGGACCATTCTCTTGAACAAAATGCAGCTCTCAGCAATGAAGCTGCCGACAAAGAGAGCAAGGCCCTGATTTATCCCTTTAAGCAAAATTTGAAGTTTGATGAAATTGATTATGATCCATCGTACAATACCGAACCATTCTCCCAGTATTCGGAAACCCTGCGTCAGGGTGGTATTCGACTGCGGCTGAAAACGCCGGCCTTTGCCTTTGGCCACAAGCTTTATCCAAAGCTGCACAGTCAGGCCGTGGCCGCTGCCATGCGACCTGAAAATCCTGATTCTTCGCTTTTGGACAGCCTGCAACTTCCCTATACCCCTATGTTTGAGAACTTTGAACTCTCATACAGGGCCAAAAAGGAGTTCAACCTGGCAAAAGCTGATGCCAATCTGGAAATGATGCTTCTCCATCCCTTCGGCTATACAAATCCCGGCAAGGGAGCATTGCTTGCCGACTATAAAGAAGAAATTCTGTATATCGGTCTTTCCTCCCTGGAGTTACCGCAGAATCTGTCGCTTTTAATCCAACTTGCCGAAGGCAGCGGCGATCCGTTCAAAACAGCGCCGAAAGAGGTTATCTGGTCATATCTTAAAGCCAGCGGGTGGGAAGACTTCACATCGTCTGAAATACTTCGGGATGGCACCCTTGGCTTTTTGCAGTCCGGAATTATTGAATTTTCACTGCCGAAACTGATGTCGAACTCGAACCCTGAGATGGTGCAAGGCATGCATTGGCTTCGTGTCAGTGTAAGCGATAATACGGCTGCTTTACATGATGTCCTTGCCATAGTCGCCCAGGCCGGAGCGGCAATGTACCGCGATGAAAACCATAAGGCCGAACATCTTGCAACCGCACTTCCCGCCGGCAGTGTCAGCAAGATGCTGGTTCGGAACACATCGATCAAAACCGTGAGCCAGCCCTTTGCATCTTATGGTGGACGTGAAGCCGAAAGTGACATGGAATTTCGCACCCGCAGCAGTGAACGGCTCAGGCACAAGGATCGGGCAGTGGGACTCTGGGACTACGAGCATCTGGTACTGGAACGGTTCCCGGAGGTTCATAAGGCGAAATGCCTGAACCACACCTGCCCGGAGTCGGAGTTTTCTCCAGGCAACGTCATGCTGGTCCTTATTCCGGACCTGCGGAACCGTAACAGCCGCTATCCACTGCGTCCGGCTGTTGCGCAATCCGTTCTTAAAAAAGTGAAAAAGTTTATCCTGGAGCGCTGTTCGGCCCATCTTGATATCCATGTGGTCAACCCCTTCTATGAGCGTATTGCCATCGGCGGCGTGGCGCATTTTCTTGAGGGTTTTGACCAGGGAATCTATCAAAATCAATTGCATCAGGATATTACAACCGGCTTGACTCCGTGGCTGCGGGGTGAAAAAGATATTCATTTCGGCGGCCGTATCCACGGTTCCGTGATACTCAATCTTATCGAAAAACTTCACTATATTGATTACCTGAGTGAATTTACCGTCAGCCATTATGTCGGCCCGAATGACACGCAAGGCAAACAGGTTGATGAAGTTACGGCGACCGGCAACCGCTCCATCCTGGTGTCAAACAACACCCACACAATTCAGGGAGTATCTCCAAAATGACCGATTCGATCATATGGAACTACAACGCCCTGATAAAAAAGGGGATTGAGCTGATCGAGGAGTTTTCCAGCCGCAACTGGACTGATTACAATGTTCATGATCCGGGCATAACAACCCTTGAATTTCTGTGCTATGCGCTGACTGATCTTGCCGGCAGAGTGGCTCTGCCGTTGGAAAGCCACCTGGCCGAAAAGATTGGAGAACGGGTTCGATTAAGGACTGACTTTGCCGAGGCCCACGAAATTCTGCCCTGTGCCGCGGTCACGGTCACCGATTACCGGAAACTCCTCATTGATTTGCCCGGAATACGCAATGCCTGGCTGCATATTGTCAACGGTATTCACCCGCCTATTTATACAAATGCAGAGGATGACACTCTTAGTTTTGATGGTAAGGAGGAAAAACGGCTTTCCGTGCGGGGCCTCTATAACGTCGAAGTCGAGTTTGACAAGACAGTTGTTGAACAGCAGAAAGGTCGTCTGATAAGGCAGATTCGTCAAACTTTAATGGCCGACAGGAATCTCTGTGAAGACTTTAACGACATTAAAGAGATTGATCTGGAAGAAATTTCCGTGTGTATTGATGTGGAATTGGCGCTGGAAAGCAATGTGGACGAGGTCAAGGCCGAGATCCTTTATACCCTGGACGAGTTTATTGCGCCGACACTGAGGCGATACACCCTCAAAGAGATGTTGGATAAAGGGTTTGGGGTTGAGGAGATTTTAAAGGGCCCCTTTCCGCTCCATGGCTTTATCCGGGATAACGATCTCAGTGTCAGTCATAACAGGGGTGAGCTGCATGGTTCCGACCTTATTCAGCTTTTGATGAATATTCCTCAAATCATTGCCGTACGCCGCTTGTTATTTACCACCTATCTTGATGGTGATGTTGTTGAGCTGGATGAATCGGCAATCGTTAAACTCTCAGAAAATCGAGTGGCCCGTTTCAGTCCGGAGAAATCAAAATTCCGTTTCTTTAAGGAAAAAATTCCATATATCTCCAACCCGGCCGGTGTTGAGCATTCTCTGGCCCGGGTGCGAACCCGTCATCAGCAGGCGCCGATCGAGGAGGAAGATCTCCGACTGGAGCCGCCAAAGCCGAAATATGTGGAAAGCGGCAGCTATACCTCCATACAGCGCCATTATCCCAGAAATTATGCTGTAGGTCATGAGGGCATCCCTCCCCATGTCTCGGTTGGGCGTAAGGCGGCAATCAAACAGTTCAAGGCATTTCTTCTTCTTTTTGAACAGTATCTGGCCGATTTTAATGGCCAGATACAGCACGCAGCCAGTTTATTGTCGCCGCTTCCCGTCCAGCGAAGTTATGTCCATGTCTTGCCGGAAGATGTTCCTCATCTTACTGAACTCATTAAAGATGCGGACAAAATAGCCTCCTATTACGAAGATGCCGAGAAATTCCACAGCCGGCGCAATCGTTTTCTTGATCATCTGCTGGCCCGTTTCGCCGAGCAGTATCGCGAGTACAGTATGCTTGTCGAGACCGCTTATGAGAAGGAAGCGCTGCCTCTGTTGATTGCAGACAAAGAACGTCTTTTAAATAATTTTGCCAAACTGAGCTTCAGCCGTTTCCAGGCATATGACTACACCCTCCAGGATGAGGCCGGAACAATTTCCGGCCTGGAAAGAAGATTGCGCATCCTGCTCGGTTATACAAGCGACGACGAGATATTTGTTTTAGAGCATATGTTGCTGCGCCCTTATTTCCTGGGTGATGAAATTGACCAGGAAGCATATGTGCCGGAAAACGACCGGAGTTATCTCTTGCCGACCTGTTTTGATGAGGAAGACTGCGTTGGTTGCGCAGCTGACTCCTATTCCTTCCGGATAACCGTTATTATGCCCTCATGGCCGAAACGGTTTCAGGATATGAATTTCCGTAATTTTCTTACGCGTTTTATCAGAGAGCAGGCGCCGGCGCATATCTTTGCCAAGGTTTGCTGGATTTCCCTTGACCAGATGAATGAATTTCGCCTGGTTTATGAAGCCTGGAGGGATGCCCTGGCGATTCGCAGCAACTTGCCGGAGCCCACTGTTTACCTCGACGCCCTGGAACGACTCATCACCGTCTGGCGGAAATTACGCAATGTTTATCCACAGGTGCACCTCTACGATTGTACAAATGTTAAAGATATAACCCCAACGGTTCTGGGTGATTCAGCCCTGGGCGAAATGAATGGAGCGGAAGATGATCAAGACTGAGAAATATCCGGTATTCAAGCCCAATCAGGTCCTTTCCGACGGACAGTTGAATAAGATCTTGACTTACCTGGAACCCCAGGATCGGGCGACCAGGACGTTAGGAATCGGGCGTGGAATTCTTTGCGGCTTTGTGTTGAAGACAGCTAAAAATTCCCTTGTGGTCCTTCCCGGTGTCGGGCTCACCTCGGCAGGCTATATCATTTCCACGTCCAAATCCATGACGTTCAAATACACTGTCCCTTTCATGCCAACAAACCAGTACTCACCCTTTCTGGCCGCGAACAGTACGGATCATATTGCCCTGCTGGAGCTTGCCGAAACCGATGATCCTGAAAATCCGTCGTCTACCCCTCTAAGTGACCTGGATCTTTCAAACTACGTCATTGCCGTCTTTCTCAATGAATATGAGTTCGACCTGACCACCTGCCTGCCTGAAAATTGTGACAACCAGGGAGGAGAGAAACGGCTTGAGTGGCGTGTTTTGCTGCTGGGCCGTAATGACGCCCTGGAAATTATGCGGAATAGTGACGGTCGTCTGGGTTCAGCCGTTGATGAAGCAGAGGTCACCGGCATCCTGCATGCCAAATACGAGCTGAAAAAACTCTCTCTTCGCCGACCACCCCTTGGAACGAAAAATGTCGTCAAGTTCTCGACGCTGACGCAAAACTACAACGATGTCTGCTGGGCGGAATTGAGCCGCTTCAAGGCTGCCTTGATCGCGGCCTATAAATGTTACAAACCCCTTATTGGCAAGGAAAATATCAACCAGGCGGTGGAGACACTCTATACCCATTTAAGGAAACTAGGTGACGGCCGCGGCCTGCAGTATTTCTGGGATTTTCTTGATGACCTGTTCCATGCCTATAACGAATTCATCGACCAGGCCTTTCTGTTGACCTCCGTCCCCGGTGTTGCTTCCGGCACCTTCAGCCGCCATTTATTTCTGGGGCCTGGTGAAACCATTACTGACTGTCGGCCAACAATTTTCCGCCATTATTTTACACCTGCCTGTGAGAATTATTTTTACGGTGATCTCCCGGGTGAGGTCGTTACTCTGTTTCAACGCATTATTTTACTGATTAAGGGCTTTGCCTGGAAACCGGGCCTTAAAACATTACGGATTACGCCCCAGGAGCTGGGCCGTAGTTTTGAAGGACGCGCTATCCCCCATTACCTCAAACGCGACCTTGTGAGCGCTGCCTGGAGCCTTGACGCGAATCGCCGCTGTCAGCAGGATCTGATTCCAACCTACCATCGTGAAGATGATCGGATTCTGCAGGAAAATCTAGTGGATTACAATCATTTACGGATTGAAGGCCACATGTACCGTAAAAAGGAGGGAGTGCTTAAAGAACTCGAAAAGCTCCGCTCCACTTACAACCTCCCCTTTAAAATCAAGTGCCTGGAACTTGGCCATGTTCCGGAAGTCGGAAGCAACGGCTGCAGTATTGGCGCTTTGCGCATCCTGTACGAAATTACCCGTCTTGACCTCCTCTGCTTTATTGAAGATAAAATTCGTTTCTTAAACAGCATTGTGGCGGATGACCTGGAATTCGACACACCGGAGGAAGAGCAGGAGGAACGTGAAAAAGAACGTATTCCAACACTGATAGAAGCCTCCAAAAAACTGGATTACACCGAGGTGATCGATTTTGGCCGTAACCGGGTCTTTACGGTTCAAAAACGTAAAGCTCAACAGCAGGGTTCTCTGAATTTGATCATAAAAACCAGGGATGTCTCTCCGGAAGCTCTGGCCCCTGGCATTACAGAGCTTGCCATTGATCAGCCCGGGTCCTTTTCGACACGATCGGTGATCTATGAGCCGACCAACACAACTGTGCCCTATATCGGCAGAAAGCAAAGCCGCTTTGCAAAGGATTTTGATGACTCAGAGCTTGACAAGACCAAGGTTCCTCTCGGCATCAAGGAAATTGTCGAAAAACAACCGGCAACTCCCAGGATCATCAAGTATGAGCCTTTTGAAAAACGTTTTGCCCCCAAGGCCGAAGCTGTCAAGAAAGAGATTCCCGTGGAAGAAGACAGTACCTCCTTTACGATAAAAGCGCGGGATATCGCCTTTGCCTTTCCCAAAACTCCGATCACGGATTATGTAAAATACGCCAAGGATGAACTCGGCGACCGGCTACTCAGCGAACTGGTCGGCAACCTGGTGAAACTGCTGGAAGAACTGCCCGAAGAGGCGCATCTTTTTGATAGCGACTCGGTGCAAAAAACATATTCCGTCATCAAGGACAAAGCCCTGGCCCTGAAAGACATTGTTGAAGAGCTTCTCGGCAGTCAGGATTATGCCCCCAAGGGAGTTGAGTATGCCCTGATTGCCGAACTCCTTGAACTTTCCGATGCCTGTATCGATATGCGGCTTGGCAAAATTGTTGAACTGCACAACAATGAATGGGATGCGGCTGAAAACGCCGGTATTTTAGCTGATTACATCAAGAAACATCCGACGATTCATCATTGCGGCGGTGTCCATATCGGTGGCACACATGTCCTTGTAAGCGGCTATATCGATAAGGTTCGCGAGATTAAAAAGATCAGTGAATTGACCAGGCCATTGTTTATTAAAGCGCCCCTGGCTGTTTATAAGGAACTGAGGGGAAATGTGTACGAGAACATCCTGCGCACCGCAGGGCACTTTAACCGCAAGGCGTTTACCTGGTCAAAACGGATAGACAAGGAGAGAATCGAGGACAAGACTCTAGCCAAGGCTGACCTGGCCCCGCCCATCACTCTGGATCGGAAACGTAACTCCCTGCTGGACGGCCTTCTACGAAAAATTGAAAGCAGCAGTGACGAGGAGCTGATCCTCTTTGATTTTTGTCACCAATATATTTGTTGCAGTGATTGTTCTTCCGTCGAGTATGTTGTCATTGCCGAGCTTAAGCTGTATCTGCCCAAGCCGGCTTTCTGCGTTGACGATTCCGACAATTATGCCTTTGGCGTTTATCCTCCGGGAGGGGTGGTTACCGGTTCCGGTGTCAAAAAAATAGGAGAGACCTATTACTTTATTCCTTCTGACAGCTCCATCGGCGAACAGCTTTTCAGTTATAAGTTCGGCGGCCGGGAAGTGCAGTTGGTTGCCACTGTCGCGGCCCGACCCAAGGCACGTTTTTCATATACTGTTAAAGAATTTGTCGTGGGCACTGATGGAATTGCAACCGCGGCGATTGTCCAGTTTACCAACCTCTCCATTGATGCCGACGAGTATCATTGGGATTTCGGCGATGGTATCACTTCGATTGAGGACTCACCTGTTCATACCTTTAACGTGAGCACGGAAAACACCTTTAAGGTCTCCCTGACAGCTAAAAACAAGGCCTGTAAAGATGAAACCGTGCAGGAATTGAGCCTGGTGGCCATTACTTTTTACATTGAAAAACACATGAATGAATTCTGCAATGCGGATACCAATTCCTATAACTTGATTGCCGATCCGGTTGACGGAGGGGTATTCGGCGACAATGACGCAATTGATCCTGAAGCCCGCACATTCCATCCCGACAAGGTTAGCCTGGAGGGGAAAAAGAAGGCGACTCTTGAACTTTCCTACCAGCATAGCCGGCAGGAAGCAACGCTCTCCGTTGATGTTTATGCCAGACCGCAACCCGATTTCAGCAGCGAAATTCTGAAATCCGACGAAAAAAGCATTTTTGTGCGTTTTATTAACGAAACAGTCCATGGCAGTGAATACATCTGGGACTTTGGAGACGGAGAAACGAGCAACCGGCCCGACCCGACCCATGAGTACAATATTTCGGAGGAAGCAAGTTTTACCGTGGTGCTCACTGCCGGCAATGGCCCGTGTGAGGAATCAATCGAGGAAGAACTGACTCTCAGTTCGCTCCTGCTCGAGTTCGGCGAGGAGTCGGACGGAACGTTCTGTGAGACTGACGAGGAGGGCTTAGAGCTTATCGGCACACCAGTGGGTGGAAAATTTTCCGGAGCTGGAGTGAAAGGGAACCGCTTTGTCCCTTCCCTTGTGGATATGGGCAGTCTGAGCAAAAAGACCGTGACCCTCAAATACATCCTCGGCTCACGGGCAACGACTCTGCTTGCTGTTGTTTACAAATATCCGGTACTCAGGTTCACCCACAGTGTCGCACCGGCCAGGTTGGGGGTTAGTATCTCATTTTCCAACCAGTCGCTGTATGCTGAGAAATATGTGTGGAATTTTGGTGATGGAAGCGATGAGCTTGCCGGGTACAACATCAGCCATTTTTACAAGAACCAGGGTGTTTACCAGGTCACCCTCAGGGGTATCAATCCGCCGTGTGAACACGCCATAACCAAAACCGTTGTGGCAAAAATAACTGACATTCCGGAACCCGACATTATACCAATGACGCCTTTAAAAACTTTGAGCGAGATGTTTAAATTATCAACGGTCAAAGAACTGCTTAAAGAGCAAGAAGTAAACGGCGCTTATCTGGAAGATTTTTACCGGCAAATGACGGAAATTGTCGGGTCAGGCGACGAAAAGAAAATTACTGTTTTTGCCATGGAAGAATCCCAGTTCAGTGGTCCAATAAGCGAAATCCAGACCCTTGGTAAGCAGATGTACCGCCACGGCAGAGGACTTTCTGAGACACAACTTGGACTCTTGATTGATGTGTACCGCCTGTCCATAGGAAACATTATGAATCTGCAGAGTAAGCGTAGCGCCGATCTCAGCGGAATTTCAGAACTTAACGAGCAATTAAATAAGCTTGTCGAACTCACGGCGACGCTCAATCCACATCTTGCCTTTGAAAAATTTCCAACCAAAGGCTTTGAGCTTGTTCCACAGTCGTTGTTTGATGATCTGCCAAATTTACAGAAACTACATATTTCGTTCGGCAAATTTCTCTAAAGGGAGTGTAAATAGCCTATGGCTGCAAGGCACCAGATAAAGCGATTGGAAGTTGCGCTGCGGGTTCCGGATCAGCAACAGGCACAGGATCTGCAGCAGGAACTCTCAATATTTTGCCGCACAGAGCTTCCTGAACTTTTGCAGGAAGCCTTTGACTGCGCGGCACCTGATCGTTATATCCGTATCAATCACCTGGAACTTAACCTGGCGCCATTTCAGGATGCTGAGGAGTTCCGCAACAAGCTGGACGAGCGAATCCGGGATGCGCTGAGACAACAGCTTGACGACGCTCAAAACGTCACTGCCGCAGTTGCCGGGGCCTCATCGCAATCAGCCTCGACCGACCCAGAAGGACCGGAACCACCTGTAATTTTTGATGTATCCTGCCAGGCTGCCGATGTGTTCATTCATATCCTTAAACATGGCTTTGTTCCCTGGCATAGTATGTCAGCAAAGTTTGATGATGTTATCAATGAGGTCATCGAGCTGCTTTGTTCAAAGCAGTCATTCAGAATACAGCTTGCCACATTTTTTTTAGCCTCCAAACAACGATTGCGCCGTTTTATCCTGCAAACGCCGACCTCGAAAAGGCACACGATTCTGGCCCTTTTAACCGGAATTGACGAAAGTCGGATTGTCGATATTTTTCGACTGCTGGATACCTTTCTGGATGGACTTACCCGGCGCGCGGGCGCTGTGGTGAACCATCATCTGATTGTCAGAGAAATTGCATGCCGACACATGATCCGGGAGCAGACCATTAATTATGATGTGCTCCGACTGGTTCTGGAAGAGATGATTACAAAGCTCATCAATTCACCAGGGATCAAAGCCAATCGCATCCTGGCTGACCTTCCTCTGGCCGGTATGGAAATCGAAGCCGTGTTTCCCGGGCAGTGGCAGACAGCAATTCGTGACACTATTTTTTCTTTTGCAATTTATCGAGACGATCAAAGAGAAAGGGCGCCTGATATATCTGATCAGGAGATGTCTGCGGGCAAAACCGTCTTACCGGAACAAAGCGACGAGATTCCTGAAGCAATGGAAGAGAAAAGGTCTGGTGATTTTGTTCCGGATGAAAGCACGGTTCCCGCAAGCCGGCCCAATGATGCCCCGGCTCAGCGCGTCGCGATCCAAGAAAATGTTTATGACACGGATACTCCTGATCAATCTCCTGTGCCGGCATCAGAAAAAATTCCCCCGGTCAAAGAGGATTATCCCACACTAGGAGAAGGCGCAAAGGTAGCGGCAGAGAAGTCTGCAGACAAAACCGTCTTACCGGAACAGAATAACGAGACTCCCGAAGCAGTGGAAAAGAAAAGGTCTGGTGGTTTTGTTCCGGATGAAAGCACGGTTCCCGCAAACCAGGTGAGTGATGCCCCGGCTCGGCGAGTCGCGATTAAGGACGCTGAACAACAAACAACTTACGATAAGCAGGCAAAACAAACAGGGAAAGGCAATAAACCGTCTGAGCAACAGCAGGAATTTCTTCAAAGCGACCAGGTATTCCCTGGGAAGTTCGGAGTAGAGCCTGCATCGCCCAGCCGTGACAGCATGAAAACATCCCACAGCCCTGATTCCCTCGATACCCTGGATGATCTGCCGGAAGGCTTACCCTGGATGACTTTGCACCAGGGTGAAGAATACCACATCAACAACGCCGGGCTGGTCTTGCTTGCGCCTTTCTTCTCCGTTGTTTTTAAAAATCTGGGGTATGTGGGCAAAGGACCCGATTTTGTCAACAAACAAGCTTGCATCCGAGCAGTTCATTTCAGTCAGTTTCTTGTCACCGCCGAGCACTATCCGCCGGAATGCGGCATGACTCTAAACAAGATTCTATGCGGCATGGAAGTGAATGAGCCCATGGAGAGATTTATCGATTTAACAGCCAAAGAACTCGATGCCGCACAGGAGGTGATTGATTCAGCCCTGGAGCACTGGACTGTCTTGAAACGAACTTCAGCGCCTGTTTTCCGCCAGACTTTTTTGCAGCATGAAGGCATACTGACCTTCCAGGGCAGCAACTGGCTGTTACGGATTGAACGGACATCCGTGGATGTATTGATCGATATGCTGCCCTGGACAATATCAATCATCAAACATCCCTGGATGAAACAACCGATTATGGTGGAGTGGTGACCAGACCCAGGCAGACCACGGAAAATATATTAAATATATTCGAGGCTGAATTCGACTGGCTTTTCAAGGTCATTGAGCAGCGGTTGAACAGTTATTTTCACAGCAAGTCTTTTCATCCGGATTCTCCTCCGCCTCCACTTGACCGGCAAAGCACATTCCATGCCTTTGTCAGGCAGGCGGATTTAAGCGACGATGAACGGGTCATACTGCTGCTGGCAATGGCTCCCCATGCCCGTCCTCAGATGCTTGATGTATTTTTTACCCGGAATAAAGAAACCCAGCGTGGCTTTGCCGAATTTGGCGGCCTGCAGGGCAAGGCTCACAGCGGCTTTCTTCCCACTGTTGAAACAGCCCTTTTCATCCTGGCAGGCCAGGATCTGAACAGGCGTTTCGAATTGATGCAGTTTTTTGACCCGGAGCATGTCTTTTTTCAAAAAAAAATTTTGCGCTTGACGGAAGTGGAAACAGACGAACCACTTGGAGCGCGGAGAATAGATGTTGGAGAGGATTTTCTCCACCGCAGTTTATATGCCGGACCTCTTAATCCGCAGTTTGGCCCGGGATTCCCGGCCAGGCAGTTAAAAACCGGATTCAGGTGGGATGAGCTTGTCCTTGATCCATATACCCATGAACAGCTTGAGGAGTTGAAGGCGTGGCTGCGGTACGGTGAAACCATGATGAAAACCTGGGAACTGGAAAGGAAGATGATGCCCGGTTACCGTTGCCTGTTTCATGGCCCTCCAGGCACCGGCAAAAGTTTGACAGCCGCGCTTCTCGGACAGGTTTCGGACCGCAAGGTCTACTGCATTGATCTTTCCCTGATCATCTCAAAATATATCGGAGAGACGGAAAAAAACCTTGAAAAGGTGTTTGCCCAGGCAGAGGAAAAAAATTGGCTGTTGTTTTTTGATGAGGCGGATGCCCTGTTCGGCAAACGAACACAAGTCAATGATTCCCATGACCGTTTTGCCAATCAGGAAACCTCATATCTACTGCAGCGGGTGGAAATATTCCCTGGCGTTGTGATTCTTGCCACAAACCTCAAATCCAATATCGACGAGGCTTTTTCAAGGCGGTTCCAGGCTGTTATTCATTTCCCGATGCCGGACAAAAAACTTCGCTATCAGCTCTGGCAACAGAGTTTCAGCCCAATGACGAAATTGTCGGAAGATATTGAGTTGAAAAAAATTGCTGCAAAGTATGAACTGACAGGAGGCGCGATTATGAACGTGATTCGATACTGCTCATTAATGGCCCTTAAACGCCATTCAAACAAAATTATATTTGAGGATCTGGAACAGGGAATCTTACGGGAGTTCAATAAAGAAGGAAGGAGCGCAGACTAATGGCACCCAGAATTGTTTGGCGATATCGCAGGAAGCGGCCTGCTTCGGCAGCCCGAAACCGCAAACAGAACCGCGGGTTTTCCAATATTGAGTCACAGGCGGCAGGCTCTCCCCCCATGCAGGTGATGCAGGTAATGGAGCAGCAAGAGGTACGCCCAATGATTCAATTTGCCGAGGAAGAAAAAATTCAGGCCGGAATTCAGCTCCAGGAGGAAGAAGAGGCCCAGGCCCAGCTCCAGGAGGCTGAGGAGGAGGAGGAAGAGGAGGTACAGGCCCAGCTCCAGGAGGAAGAGGAAGAGGAGGTCCAGGCAAAAACAGAGTCGATGCAAAAGCGCTCAAACAGATTGATTCGATCTGTGGCAAAGAGTGGTTTCAAAGGAAATCCAGGAACCTACCCCTTCCGGCAGAGGATTCAAGCGGCGTTCGGCAGCCATGATATATCCAATGTGAAGACATTCAGCGATGCTTCCGCGAAAAAGGCAAACACCAGGCTTGGCGCCCTGGCATATGCTTCCCGTGAAAAGGTCGCCTTCCGTGGCTATCCGGATCTGCATACGGCCGCCCATGAAGCTGCCCATATCATCCAGCAACGGCAAGGTGTACGGCTCAAGGACGGAACCGGCAGGAAAGGCGATCCATATGAGCGGCATGCCGATGCCGTTGCAGACCGGGTTGTTCAAGGCAAATCGGTTCAATCGCTTTTAAATAGCAAGCCGAAATCTTAGTTTTTGGGATGTGGAAATAAATAACTTACCCATCTCCCTTTCAGTGGGCAGGTGCTTTAATCGTGCAAACAGGACAACGACAACAAAAAAACGCTTCATCGCAAGCCTCTGCTGCAGGACGGCGTGCAGTGGTGCGGCAGGATTCGGCCCACCGGGTTTTGTTGTCGTCCGGATTGACACCCCATCTGAACATCCAGCCCAAGCTCACCATCGGTCAGACCGGAGACAAACACGAGCAGGAGGCGGATCGGGTTGCCGAGCATGTCGTCAGTCAACCATTGCAGCGCACGCCTTCTTTGGATCAGCCGGTTACGCTAAAACCGCAACTACAGCGTCCTCCGGCCATTACCCCGATGATTCAGCAGCAGGACGGTGATACTGTCCGGGAAGAGAACCAGTTCCAGGAAGAGGAACAGGTGGTTCAAGGGCATGGATGGCAGTTTCAGGAGGATGCAGCCCCTGAAAGTGAAGAAGTGCAGGGCAGAGTTCGGCTCCGAACGGATGACGGGGTTTTGGGGCCAATAACTATGCCGATAGCAACGGCAGGACATGGGACGCAGCTCGGGCGTCCTGCAACCAGGGGGCCTCCGTTATTATCAGTGCGTCGGGGCGCAACGAACGCCCGGGCACCGCCGCTGCAGTTGAAATATACAGATGTGCAGCCAAAAACAATCCAACTCTTTACAGCGCCTTTGCAGCTCCAATTGAACGAGCAAAGCGCTTTATCCATGGCTCCATTTCAGGAGGATGCTGAAGTGCGTCCGGGCCTGATTCAATGCCGGGCGCCACCGACCCAGGCACGAACGGAAGAGTCTGAAAGCCGCCTTGACCATGAACTGCGTCAAAGTCGCGGGGGTGGTCTGCCGCTGCCTGAGAAGACCCGGGTCCGGATGGAATCAACTATTGGCGCAGATTTCAGCAATGTCCGTGTTCACACGGATGCCAACGCCGCACAGATGAACAAGATGCTTGGTTCCCAGGCATTTGCAACCGGCAACAACATATTTTTCGACTCAGGGAAATATGATCCCGAAAACCTCGATGGGCAACGACTCCTGGCCCATGAATTAACCCATACCGTCCAGCAAAACGCATCTCCCCGCCTCCAACTTAATCCCGTAGCAAGACCTCGCGCTCCGCCTGTTCAGCATAGCACTGCGTACGACCTGCAGGGAGGATTCATTGGCGACAGGCTCAATGAATACGCCCGCCATGTTCCAGGCTGGGAACTCTTTACGGTTATCATTGGTTATAACCCCCTTACCGAACAGGATGTTTCACGCACCCCGCAAAATTTCCTGCGCGGCTTTATGGGCCTCGTGCCCGGCGGCACCGCACTCTACGATAAGCTTAATGAAAACGGCCTGATTAATGATGCCTTTTCCTGGCTGAGCAGCCAGCTCAGCGAGCTGAATCTCTCCTGGTCACGTCTCCGAAATGCCATTGATGCAGCATGGGAGGAAATGGATTTCATTCGCTGGGATCCATTCGCTTACAATCTCCGCGTCCTGAAACGTCATCTGTTGCCGATTTGGAATGATGTTAAGATCTTTGCCGGCCGGGTCATTGACAAGACAGTGGAACTTGTCCGCACCACCATGCTGGCGCCGCTGGTCAACTTTATCAGGGAACGTACCCGCGCCTATCCGCTGCTGACAGTTATTCTCGGCCAGGATCCGGTCACCGGCGAGCAGGTTGATCGCAGCCTGTACAACATTGTCTCCGCTTTCCTCATGCTCACCGAATCCGGTGAAGAGTATCTCAATAAACTCAATGAGTCGGGCAAACTTCAGGAGCTTTCGGATTGGCTTGATGCTGAGATTGAAAAACTTGATGTCAGCGTGGAGACCGTCACCAATGCCTTTTCCGAGGCCTGGGATATCCTTGATCTGAATGCCGTCCTGCATCCGATCGATACATTCACCCGCCTGTATAACATCTTCTCCGGCCCGGTTATTCGGCTGTTCAACTTCGTGATCGCTGTAGCGCTGAAGGTCCTTGGCCTGATCAAGGATTGGCTGCTCGGACTTCTGAAAACATATGCCCACAGAATCCCCGGTTATCCGCTTCTCACCGTCATATTGGGCCAAGACCCATTGACCGGAGAGGAGGTGCCGAGGACTGCTGAAAACTTCATCCGCGGATTCTTGAGCTTTGTCCCCGGCGGTATGGAAAAATTCAATAATCTCAAGGAATCCGGTGCCATTGACAAGGCCTTTGCCTGGCTTAAAAAGGCGATCAAAAAACTAGGCCTGATCGGCGCAGCCTTTGCCAATGCCTTTAGCCAAATCTGGCAATCCTTCAGTATCAATGACCTGACCGATCCAATAGGCGCCTTTGAACGGGTGGCGGCCATTTTTACCGAACCGGTCAGGATGCTCATCGACTTTGCAATTGAGGTCGGCATGAAGGTGCTGGAGTTTATCTTCGAAGGCGTCCTGGGTCCGACCGGCGCCCGGGTGCTGGCGATCCTCAAGAAGGC
>JAYEGR010000085.1:0-12489 GCA_034659175.1 Thermodesulfobacteriota bacterium
ATAGAATATTCTTTCCTAATCTTGCTGTACTCCACATACGGAGGATTCCCGATAATCACATCAAATCCGCCATTAGCCATGATACCGTAATACTCAATAAACCCTGATTATAACGGATTTGGGGGAGACAGGTTAATTATTACCTACAATATTAAAGTCGAATACGAAAAATCAAGGAGTTATGATAGCTACGGGCCAATGACATACTATTGATGCTCCAGTTGCTGCCATTTTAACATGTTGATTTCGCGACTTTTTAGTTTGCTCCCCCAAATCCGTTATAATCAGAATTTTTCATCCTTTTCCGCCTGCCATTCGCCGCAAAAAGCGAGGATTTTCATTAACTCCAGAGAATCGTTTCTCAAATCATTGATAAGACTTTTTACAAAAAAAGCGGACCGCAGCCATTTAAAGTTTTTCTTTAACGGGCCTGCATACATCTCGTAAATTTCAGCAGCATACTTGCGGTAATCATCTTCTGTATTGAGAGAGGGGCCAGTGTCTTTTAAAGCGCATTTTGCAGCATCGTCGTCATAGTCAAAGAGACTGCTGCCGGAACAGATTGCATCTGTGTCGCTGTCATTCAAGGTGGTGTCAAGAAATGCCGCGTCCTGGGAACCGATGGGCAAGGGCTGTTTTGTTTCCAGGACATGGACAAAAACATAGTTGCTGAGGATATGACGCTCAATCGACTGGATAAAGGCCGTGCCGCTTGATTCAAGCCGCTTGAAAAGGTTTGTGCGGCAAAACCCCATCAACCGCTTGCCCGCCCGTGACAGGTCCTGAAGCTGTCTTGCTTCAGACTGGGTCGGAGGTTGATGCGGTTTGGCGGCAACATAGTTGCCCAGACCATATCTGGGGAGGTTTATGCCGTTAATGATGTCAACAATGTCAGGGCTGTAAAGGCGGGCATACTGGTCGGATGTATCTTTATCATCAACGGTGAATTTTACTGTACATGGCTTGCGGACCGGGAAATAAGAACGGGAGCCGTCCTCAAATGTCAGGAACGGTCTGCCGCTGTCCGGGTCTTTCTCGGCATAATTATCCAGGATAAAGGTGCGGGTTCGGCGCACCATAAAGAGACGCATCAGCTCCCGCCAGTCATCCGTAAACTCGCTTTTTTCAAAGGCCGCAAGCGACCTGATGGGGCATTGATGGCGGCGGACAAACTCTGTTTCACCAATCTGCCGCAGCAACTCCTCAGGCCGTATGCCAAGGTCTGCTTCTTCCGGGACAAACAGCCGCAGCTGGTTTGAAAGGTACTGATAGGTTTTATTGTATGGAGTTGCAGTCAGAAGAATACATTTACTTTCATTCTCCAGAATATACTCCTGTAAGGCCCGGTAGCGTTTGCCATGCCGGTTTCGGAGGTTGTGGCTCTCGTCAATAAGCACCAGGCGATATCGTCTGAGTTCCGAAAGTCTGGTCTGGACCTGACTTATTGGGATTATCTTGGCGCGAAGGCGGTATTCGGCGCAGTAATCGTCCCACATGGTCACTAGGTTTTTCGGACAGATGATAAGCGTCTCAAGCCCGTAATTATCCTCAAATATCCGGGCAAGAGCGGTTGCCATCAAAGTTTTCCCGAGGCCTACAACATCACCGATCATGACCCCGCCCCGTTTATTGAGATGATGAGCAGCGATTTTGACGGCAGCAGTTTGATAGTCGAACAGTTTCTTGCCGAAGTCACGGGGGATGGAAAACTCGGACAGACCGGCCCGCGCTTCCCGGGCCAGGTGATAGGCAATTTTTAAATAGATGTGATAGGGCGGAATATCCTCTTCGCGAGCCCAACTCTCTTCAATAACCTTGACCAAGTCCTCTGAAATATCAATACACCAGCGGTCATTCCAGCGGTCCTCAAACCATTTTGCCAGTTTATTACAGGCGTCATGGTCAAGGACATCTATGTTGAGTTCTCCTTGCCTGGAAAGGCCAGCAAAGGTCAGATTGCTGCTGCCAAGAAATCCGGTTGTCGGGTTCACGGGGTCGGGTCTGAAAAGCAAATAAAGTTTTGCATGAAGCGGGTAGCGCAGGAAGAGTTTAACAACAACCTTTTGAGCTTTGATCTGGGCAGCGAGGCGACGGAGTCCTGTTTCATCTTCACTTGTAGGCATGCCGGCGGCCAACTGATCACGAAACTCTTCCGCCAGCCGTTTTTTTAGGCGAAGAGCGGTCTGGTTGTCCATGCCCGCCTTTCCACCCGAGACAGAAAGAGCCAGCCGCAATTCTTCCTGGGGCAAACGTTGCATCCCGACCAGCAGCCTGCAGCAGTTTCCATCACCGCCGGACCAGGATTCAATATGAGTATCTAGATTTTTCCAGCTGCGCAGATTAAAGTAACCGACACAAAAATCAGCATTTGAGGAAAGAGGGAGGATTTCAGAAAGGGCCGTAAGGAGTTGTTGCTCGATGTTATCGAATATGCGAGGCATAATCCCCCCTTTAAGGTGTTGAAATATTTAAACCAGTAATAAAACCCCAGGCAGTATTGGTAACAAATGGACAATAATAGAACTATCAGGAAATGCAAACCTCGGCAGAAATCCGGTTTTTTTCGAGACAAATTGTGCATCTGCTCCTCGGCCCTTGCCACGCCTATGTTTACGGGTAACATCCAAACCACCAACCAATCTGACACCTATTTGGTTGAGCTTACGGCAAAGCTGTTTCGCTGCCTGTCGATGTTTTCTGCTATCAATCCATTATAAGCATGACCATCAAGGTTTGTCCCACTAATTGGGTTGGTTCTAACTTCGGAGTTTTTCTGCCACAAAAAACATGAAAATTACCACTAAGGCACTAAATCCTGCCGTTCTTTTAATTTACGGCGGAAAATAAAACAGAAAAACGGCCCGCCAAGAAGGGCCGTTAATACGCCGATGGGAATCTCCACCGGCAGCACTGCTCTGGTCACGGTGTCAGCGCTCAATAAAAGCAGTCCTCCGCCCAAAAAAGAAAGCGGCGTCAGAAAACGGTTGTCCGGCCCTATGGTAAAACGCAGCAGGTGGGGGACGATCAAGCCGACAAAACCGATAATGCCGGTCACTGCCACGCAAACCGCGGTCATCAGGGAACAGACTATCAGCAGAATTTTACGAACCCGAACCGTGTCAACTCCCATGGTATCGGCGCTGCGTCTTCCCATGGCCATTATATTAAGATCCCTGCTGAAATAAACGGCGACCAGCAGACCGGCGCCCGCGGTTATCGTGATAACCTTTACATCCTGCCAACTGCAACCGGCCAGGCTGCCCATCAGCCAGAAAATAATAACGCCGACCTGTTCGTCAGCCAGAAATTTTAAAAATCCAATGGCCGCCGATAAAATGGCGGCCACAATTACACCGGCCAGGATCAGACTGCTGGAAGAGAGTCTGCTGTCCACCGAGGCAAGATACAGGACAACCGCCAGGGTTGCTATAGAGCCGATAAAGGCGAACAGCGGTACGGTCAAAAAATGCGACCCTAGGCCCAGGCCCGTGAGCGAAAGCACCAGAGACAGCGAGGCGCCGAAGGCGGCGCCTGAAGATATGCCAAGGGTATATGGGTCTGCCAGGGGATTAAGCAAAATGGCCTGAAAGACCGTTCCGCTGACGGCAAGCACACCGCCCACCAGAACTGCGACAAAAATGCGCGGTAACCGGACATCAATAATCACAGTTGCCAGTATCCTGTCAATATCAGCGGTTTGCCCCACCCCGAGCCTTGCGGCCACCACCCGGATAACATCAGATGCCGGCGCTGGAATATATCCCATGCCCGTGGCAATAATGACAGAGCCTGCAAGGATAAAGGCCAGGGCAAGGCCCACAATTAACGGCAACCTGGAATTTGACAATTTTTGAATTTTTTTTTAAATCAGCGGAGACTGATACCGGCATCCGCAGCCGCGTCAGCCAGGTGAGAAACAAACACCATGGCAAAATCATTCTGCTCGCCCAGTCCCCTGATTACAGGAATAACCTCAATGTTATTCCGGCTCAGCATGGATTGCCAGGAATCTTCGTCAGCCCCGGCCATGTCATTACGGGCATGGTCGCCGGCCACGGTCATGAATGGTTTGAGAACCACCTTTTTTACCTGATCTTTTTTCAACTGTGCCAGGACATTATCAAAACATGGAAAGCCCTCAACCGTGCCGATGTACGTCTTGACCTTTGGATACATTGTCCGCATCCTGTCCTCGAATTGCAGATAGGAACCGCCGGAAGGAAAGTAATCGTTGCCATGACCCATGTAAACCAGAGCGGCATTTTGTGCGGCAGAAAATTTTGCGTCCAAAGCCAGTGATTCGGCTACGGCTGTAATGTCATCGATATAGGGATGTTTTGAGCCAACCGTGCCCAGGGCCGGGCGGCTGATTACCAGTTTATGGAAGGGCTGAAATTTCGGCTTTATGGTCTTTATAGAGTTCAATCCGGCCACATATGCGCTTAGATCAGTAAATTCTTCACCTAATGCAATATGAGTAGGCTGGACGATGATGGTATCAAAGCCCTTATCCTGCAAATTGGCAATGGTGGCCAGGGGTCCCTGGGCCTGAAGAATTTCGGCCGGAATGGAGCTATGATTTTTGATATATTCAGGGTCAGCCGATCTCTGCTGCCAGATGCGCCGGATGATATTGGATGTAAAAGCTATTTTGACCGGTGTGTCCGGGTAGGCTTTACTGATCTGCCGCTTGATGTTGAGCAGTCCTTCCAGGGCCGGTTCCATGGTGGTGCCGAACATAGCCAGCACAAATGCGGTTTTGTGGTTTGCCTGTTGCCCATGCCCGGCATGAGCCAATTGCGTCATCAATAATACCAATAAAACACTTACCGCGATAAAAAATTTATTGCTAATCATGATCAATCTCCTTAGGGGTCGGGCCTAAACAACTTCCCATCCCAATTTTATTACGGCCCGAAACAAAAAAATCCCGGACCAATTTTTAAAATCGATCCAGGACATCCCTTTTTTATCCATGAACCAGCGTGAAGCATGTCTCTTTGCCGTTGAGTTCATGCTCCTTCCAGGCAGGTCTTCTGACTTCCGATTCATCCTACTTGCCGCGCCTTCCCGTTTAAGGCTCTCTCAAAAATAACTTCACTTTTTCATGCGTTGATCCATCCCGCATGGCTACGTTGCTCGTCGGTTAAATAGCGATGCTATTCGCCCTCCTCGCGCCTTGCCATGCGGGCGCCTCAACACCTGAAAATGTAAATTTATTTTAGAGCGAACCTAAGGCGATCCCTTATAAACAGTGGCTTTTTTGCGACGTTCGTACTCGGTTACAGCGGCGGGTCCGTCCCCGATTTGCACGGGGTTCCCTTTTCATCCGTCAAAGCGGAACCTGGAAAATACTCTTGATTGCTTGATTGATTCCTGTATAACTGGAAAGATATCATGGCGTCAAGAAAATAATCCGCACGTAAGCGCATACATGCAAAGTGTTTTCAACCTTTTTTATATCTGCTCTCGACAGTCCAAAGTTTTCATATTTAAAAATTAGGTAAGCTTTAATTGATTTCACAGATCGAAATTTTTTAGGGCGCCCTCACCGATTTTGTCATGCCCGAATGTTGTTATCGGGCATAAGTAGTTGAACATAATTATACTAACAAAAACGGGCTACCAACGTAAGGCGGGACAGTCTGTAAATTCAACCAGTTAGCAACTCCTCAAATTTTGCTTGATTTTGGAATTGCCATAAAGCCGGAATGACGGAAAGTGTCCCGCTTTAAGTTGGTAGCCTCGTACTTCACTTAATTTATCAAAATTAGCGTTTTTTAAACAATTGATTTTGTAAAAATCGCTAATTTTGATAAATTTATTTGACAAAAATATTGAAGGGTGTTAATGGATTTTTTTATGAAACGGCAAATCCATGACAGATTACAAGATCTTATTAAAGATCGAGCTGACAATGATGTGATTATTATTGAAGGTGCCAGGCAGGTTGGTAAATCCTATCTTGTGAACAGCGTTTTAAAAACCATAGGCAGGTCGTATCTGGCTTATGACCTGGAAAAAAATCCGAAAATACGCCGTGAGATCTCAAAAACAGAAGATTTTTTTGATTTTAGCGCCCTGATGACTGATAGATATAATCTTCAGCCTGAGTCAATCCTGTTTTTTGATGAAGCTCAGGAATGCAGGAAACTGGCAGAATATGTCAAATCGTTTAAAGAAGACTGGCATGATATTAAAGTGATTCTGACAGGTTCTTCGATGAACAAATTTTTTCCTGCAGGTGCGCGAATACCTGTTGGCAGAATGAAAAGCATGTGTATCTTCAGTTTTTGTTTTTCCGAATTCGTTAAATTTATAAAAGGGAAGCCTTTATATGAATATATTCTCTCTGCGCCGGAAAAAATACCAGAGTCAAGGCACAGACTCCTGCTGGAGCTTTTTGATGATTATATGGTGACCGGAGGCTATCCTGAAGCTGTCAAAGCATTTAAATCAGGCAAGCTGCCGGGTGACATTATTGAGGAAATTATTGCATCTCTTGAAGAGGATTTTGAAAGAAAAGAAGCATACCAGCCCGGTTTGTTCATAAATACGCTTCGCTCTGTAGCCAATCATATTGGAAGTCCGTCAAAATATACCCATATTGATGCAACCAAATATTGTGCAAAACAGATTTTGGAAGCAATGAAATCCTGGCATATTATACTTGAAGTCTCTCAGTATTCTTTAGATCCCAATCACAGCGATTTCCTTCCAAAAAGATATCTTCATGATCTAGGTGTTGTAAATATGTTTAGAAGTTTGGCTGTTCCTGCGATTTCCTTGCTGAATACCATTGATTCGATGTTGAGAACACCCCTTGGCGGTGTATTTGAAAATGCTGTTTTATTAAATCTTCTTCAGGGGGCTTCGGCATTTAAATCTGTCGCCACATGGAAAAAAGGCAAACCCGCCGGCATTGAAGTCGATTTTACTGTAGATGTTATAGATGCAAGAATCCGAATACCTGTTGAGTGCAAGGCCACGACATCAATACAGAAAAGACATTATAAAAATATTATACATTACCTGGATTTAACCGGACAAAAATTTGGCATACTGATTTCCGCCGCTCCTTATGAAAAGATAGTAAATAAAGGGCGGGTCATTCTCAACCTGCCAATCTACCTGGCCAATAGACCGAATATCATAGAATATTTCAAGAGAAATAATTGACAAGTTGTTGGGAAATAGTAGTATCGCGCAAGGCTTTTCAATAAAGCAAAAAAAATAGTTTTTCAGTAAACAGTTTGGTGAGGTATATCCATTAGTTCTCAAAATTTTGGACTGTCGAGATATCTGATGAACATTATCGGAAATCAGGGATTAAAAAAAAATTGACTCTTTCAAGATTTAATTTTTCATTGTAACTTCTATTTTCAACTCTTTTAAAGTTTAAATTTAAGGGCTCGCTCAAAAATAAGGGATGGTGACGAAACTATTTTCCCAATAGCTGCGTTGCTCCTTTTACCCTTGGGAAACATCTCCATGAAAAGAAAAGTCAAGTTCCTTCCGGACAATATAAGTATCACGGTTGAACACGGTGAAAATCTGCTTAACGCTGCGGCAAATGCAGGTGTATTCATACAGGCATTCTGCGGCGGTGAGGGGGTGTGCGGCAAATGCAGGATCAAACTTGAAAAGGGGGAGGATTCTTCCACTCAGATTGACTCACTGGACCCTGAAGATCATGCCGAAGGCTACCGGCTCGCCTGTCAGACAAAGGTTGTCTCGGATCTCGTGGTACGGATCCCTGAAGAAATGTCGGCCCGGGGCAAGGCCCTGAAACGAAAACCCAAAACCACAAGGGCCATCAGCGCCCGTTCCCTTGAGGTCTTGATCGGCCGGTGGGACATTGACCCGCCTGTGGAAAAACGTTTTATCAAACTCAAAAGGCCCACGATTGAAGACAATGTTTCAGACATGAAACGCCTTATGAATGAAATTCGGGACAACTGCTACTCCTGCAAGGAACCGACTTACGATCATCCGGCACTGCTGAAGGAACTGCCGTTTACACTCCGGGAGGCGGACTGGGAGGTCACAGTTATCCTGCTCCGCGGAAAAAGGGTTGAAGAACCTGACAGGATAATCGCGGTTGAGCCGGGTGACACAACAGACAGGCTGTACGGCCTGGCGGTTGATATCGGGACTACGACCGTATGCGCCGTTCTTCTTGATCTCAACAGCGGTAAAATAATTGCCGATGCGTCCGCATACAACGATCAGATATCCTGCGGCGAAGACGTGATCTCCAGGATAGTCTATTCCAAACGTTCGGGCGGGATAGAGGACCTGCAGGCAAGAGTAGTCCGCACCATCAATAAAATTATAGAGGCTGTGTGCAAAAAGGTCATTATCAGCCCAAGCGACATCAGTTATATAATGGCGGCAGGCAACACGATCATGTCTCACATGCTGTTCGGCCTTGACCCCAGGTTCATAAGGGAAGCGCCCTACACGCCCACGTGCAGCCAGTTTCCCCTGACCCGTGCTGCACGCCTGAACGTGGCTGCCCATCCATCGGTCCGTCTATTTCTTTATCCAGGGGTGGCAAGTTACGTTGGCGGCGATATCATCTCAGGAGTGCATGCCTGCCGGCTTTATAAACAAGAAAAAGTGACCCTGTACATTGACATCGGCACCAACGGTGAAATCGTAATCGGCAACCGGGACTGGATGGTGTGCGCAGCCTGTTCCGCAGGACCTGCTTTTGAAGGCGGCGGCATCAGCCACGGGATGAGAGCCGACAGGGGCGCGATTGAGAATTTCCATATTCATCCGGAGACCCTTGATCCCATGGTTGTCACCATTGACCATGCAAAACCCCGGGGAATCTGCGGCTCCGGCCTGATCTCAATTGTTGCCGAACTGCTGGAAACGGGCGTTATTGATCAACGGGGCAAGTTTAACCGGAATTTGGATCATCCCAGGATCAGGAGAGGACCTGACGGATATGAATACGTGATCGTGTGGGCAAAGAGGTCACTGATCGGCGAGGACCTCACCATAACAGAAGTTGATCTTGACAACCTCATGCGGGCCAAGGGCGCCATGTATGCCGGGTATATGACCCTGATCGAGACGGTCGGCATGACCCTGGGTGATCTTGACCGGGTGATTCTTGCAGGAAATTTCGGCGCATATATTGATCTGGAACGCGCAATCTGCATAGGGCTGCTTCCGGATCTTGACCGGGAGAAATTCTATTATCTTGGAAACGGCTCTCTTCTGGGCGCACAGATCAGCCTGACCGACCACAAACGATTCAGGGAGCGCCAGGAAGTAAGCAAACTTATGACCAACATAGAAATGAGCGAAAACCCCCGGTTCATGAATCACTACATGGCATCCCTGTTCCTGCCCCACACGGATATGAGCCTGTTCCCGACGGTATCTGAAAAACTGCCGGAGAAAAATTGGTAGTCGATGAGAAAGGTTCAAGGTTCGGGGCTGGTTTTATCTTCGGCCACTTAGAGCCTGTTTGGAAACTCTCTTTTAGGCAGTCAAAGCCTCCAACGTTTTGGAAGGTGCGCTTTTAAGTCCCCCTTTTGCAAAGGGGGATTTAGTACCTTAGTGGTAATTTTCTTGTTTTTTATGGCAAGAAATCAAAAAGGTGAAATATTTTTAAATAGTTACGCACAGCTGTTAAGGTACTTATCCAGGACCTTTAAAAAATTCCAGTTTATCTGGGTTAGGGGGATTTCAACAAGTTAGATAAAATCCCCCCTAGCCCCCCTTTGCAAAGGGGGGAATGAGTCTTTAATTATTTCATATGGTTATGTGAACTTTGGACTCTTAAATTTGGAGGCTTTGACCTCCCCAAAATCCGTTATTATAATTATTATGTCTGACCCCTTAAACCCTGTCCCTGATCTCTCGGTCTGCGTATTGACCCACAACAGCGCGGACCATATTTTAAATTTTTTAAGATCACTTTATAACACTGCAAACCCGGTCTCAATAGAAACCATCGTTGTTGACAATGGTTCACAGGATGAAACCGTGGATATGATCACGAGTACCTTCCCGCAGGTCAAGGTGTATGAAAACCGGGTGCGGGAACCTCCGACCATTGCGGTAAACAGGGCGCTTCGAATTGCCGGGGGCAGATATATCTCACTTATGGATCATGATGTGATCATACAGCCGGAATGCATCCTGCGTATGATAGATTTCATGGACAATACACCGGATACAGGGATAGCCGGACCCAAAATAACCACCCTTGACGGCGCTGTTGAACCATCGGCCGGGAAATTTCATGCGGCCTTATGGTTTTTTTCCCTGGAAATGTTTCTTGGAATGCTGTTCCCAGGCTCCAAATGGGCAGGGAAACATTTCATCCCGACCTGGGACTTGAATACAACGAGGGAAACAGACTGGCTGGTCGGTACCTGCATTGTCATTAGACGGGAAACTCTGGACGACGTGGGCCTGTTGGATGAGGGGTTCCCGTGGCTATTCGATGATCTGGATTACTGCAGCCGCGCCTGTAAAGCCGGATGGCACACCTTTTATATCCATGATGCCGAAATAGTCCATTGCAGCCCTCATCGGTACTCCACACGGATAAACAAATCCCTTTCTGCTGTCAGGGATAGCGGGAAAGATAATCAAATGTCACAGGAAAAGGGCAACAACGCGAGAATAATTTTTTTGCAAAGCGGACTGAGATTGCTAAGAAAAAAATGGCTGGGAGGAAAAAGCATCTATTGAATATTGACAACCCGTTTTTTTCACGCTAGTGTGACCGTTTACTTTCGTTGTAAGGGCTCGCTCAAAAATAATTTCACATTTTAAGCGCTGACCCATCCCGCATCCCGCATGGCTGCGTTGATAGTCGGTTAAACAGCCCTGCTATTCACCCTTCTAGCGCCTTGCCATGCGGGCGCCTCGACACCTGAACCTAATGACATTGACAAAATCAAATGTCATCGACTATTAGTTTTTTAAGGAGAATATAAATGGCAAAGTTATTAGCGATTGCTGAAAGCATCAATATTATGGGCAACAAAACCGGCGCAGCCATGAAGGAAAGAGACCCCGGCCCGATCCAGAAAATGGCCAAGGAGGAAAGCGCGGCTGGTGCCGGGTATCTTGATCTTAATATCGGCCCGGCAAGAAAGGACGGGCCGGAACTCCTGCCATGGGTTGTGGAAACCGTGCAGGCGGTTACTGATACTCCTTTATGCCTGGATACTACGAATACCGATGCCATGGCAGCCGGTTTCAAGCTGGTTGCAAATAAGGAACAGGCCATTATGAATTCCATTTCCGCCCAGCCGGAGCGCATGGAAAAATTGATTCCGATCGCTGCCGAGCATGGATGCCAGGTTATCGCACTCCTGTGGGGGCCGGACGGCATGCCCCGCGATTCGAATGAACGGGCCGCCATGGCCGTGGACCTGATGATGGCCCTTGCCGAGGCAGGGATACCCAATGAAAAAATGCTCTTTGATCCCATTGCAACTCCGATCACCCTGGGAACGGAGCAGATAAAGTCCGCCCTGGAATTTATGAGCATGCTTAAAGACATTGCGCCGGGCGCCGGTTCCACGGCCGGCCTTTCCAACGTATCCAACGGCGTTGCCGATAACCTCAGGCCTTATCTGGACCGCACATATCTCATAATGCTGATGAAATACGGCATTTCAACCGCCATTCTAAATGTCTATGATACTGAGTTGATGGCAATTGCCAATGGCGAACGTCAGAACCTGATTGATCTGGTGTACGGCATGATGGACGGCAATGACCCTGATCCGTCAGCCCTGTCCGGCTCTGAACTTGAGCATTATAAAACATACAAAGTATTATCCGGTCAGACATTATTCTCCGAGTCATGGCTGGAACTTTGATGGTAAGCGCTCACAGGCGCCGCATCCGGAGTCTCACAGGCTCGCTTACCTGCACGCGATCAGGGCAACCAGCATAGGTGGTCTAATAGCTGATTGCCCTGATCGTACCCCAAGGGCACTTCCGTTGGGCGCGCACAGCTACAGCACCTGTGAACGCTTACATGGCATGGGTTTGCGATCCGCGGCATGGCTTTTGTTACCCCATCGGTTATCTTTGATGGCGTTGCAAAAACGAATATCAAACAAAAAATCTTAATCTGCCTTCACCCTTTGTTAATATGCCCGACATCCCATCGCATCATATTATATATGGCATGTGCACGGATTATATCTCCGGCAAAAGCGTGGTTGATACCGATGATGAGCGGTATCGCCGGAAGCTGGCCCGTTTCATGGTGGAGGAAAAAGGTTACAGTAAAAACGACCTTGAATCTCTGTCCACAATCGAGACACTCTTCTCGGGGCAATTTGTTGTATCCAGAATCGATCTGGTTGTAAGCCTTAACAAAAAACGATTCATGATCATTCGGTATGGTCCCGGATCTCTTGTGACACGCGAGAGACCTGCCATTGCCGCTGCCAGGGTACTTGATCCGACTCACCAGATACCGCTTGCAGTAGTGAC
>JAYEGR010000086.1:0-3175 GCA_034659175.1 Thermodesulfobacteriota bacterium
GTCGGCCATGCTGCAGGTAAAAAATGTTGGTCACATAGCGGTTCTAAACATCTATTGCTCGCCCAAGATTTTGCTAAATGGCTGGACATTAGTTCCCCTCCTGGATTCGGAAAAACAGAAAAAATCTTACCTAAAGATTTCGGCACTGGTTCAGTTTAATTGGGGGATATAAGCATCTGATATTATTAGCATAACTTTTTTATTACTTGCAAAACGTTATTCTGAAAGCTTATCAAACTACACTCATAATTCCTTGAAATTGCACCCTTTTTTCTGTGATGGGTTGCATAGCGCTGAAAAACTACTTGGAATAAACGCCTACTACCATACATGATAACATGTTGATTTCACAGTGTAAAGCTTCCCAATTAAACTGAACCAGTGCCTTATAAACGCAACACTGTGCTTGTGAAAACAGGTTGGGTTGATCAAAAAAATCCGTCATTTTAACTTTTTTGCCGTATTTTGGCGGTCGCCCCGGTCCTTTTTTACCTTGTGGTTTTTGGGCTTCATAGTAAGCCACACAATTATTTTTAGCTCTGATAATTAACGTTATCAGAGGCTGGTGAAGTTCGATCGACCAGACTGAATAAACCAGATTAAAAACCGAGGCGCATGGGAAATAGGCATCAAGGGTGAAGATGCATGGCAAATCGTGCCTTAAAGCAAAATCTGTCGCCATATGAATAATTCTGGTTTGCAAAGTTTCATTCTTATCTTCTTTGCCGATATGGATCAAGCCCTGATGGATATTCAAGGCTAATGGCAGGCCAAATGGCGCAGCAAGTGATCCAATCAACAAACTAATCGCACCCCACTGATGACCTCGAAAATATGAGGGCTTAGATTGGGTTTCGGAATTTTGACGCGCGGTGACAACGCCAGGCATCATACGACCATCTTTAGTACCTTACTCCTGAAACCCTGTCAAAAAAAACAAGAAATTTTTTGGCGCACCCCGCTGACATAAGCTGAAAGCGAGGTGACACGGATTTACTGGACAAAGCAATTTTTAAAAATTTGGGTTGCGGGTATCAACCCGCCTTAGAATAATCTTTTCACTATACAGATTTTTTGCCAGGCATACAATTTTTCTTGGAATATGAAAACAAATGTTATAATGCGGAACGGTACTGTTTATTCTTGATCAAACCTTACCCTTCATGCTAATTTTAAAGCCTTGAAAAAATCTGCGGCAACGTAAAGACTCGCTTAAAAAAAATTACAGAATGCGCAATTTTTTTGTTGATCCAGCCAATTTAGACGAATCCTTCGCCGTTCTGATCGGACAGGAGGCCCGCCACATCGATTCCGTGCTCAGGCTCGGGCCAGGGGATAGAATCAACCTGTTTGACGGAACCGGAATGATTTACGAGGTCGTAATAGAAGAGGTTGTCAATACACAGATAAAAACCAGGATACTCAAAACCCGGCCGGTCCGGTTGGACGGCCCAAGAATTTACCTTGGCCAAGGGCTGCTCAAGGGTAAAAAGATGGATTTCATTGTCCGGAAAGCAACGGAACTCGGCGTTAACGGGTTAATGCCGTTTGTTTCCTCTCATTGCACTGTCAGACGTGTTCCGGAGACTCGGGAAACACGGTGGCACAGGATAAGTCTTGAATCCTGCAAGCAATGCGGACGCCCATATCCATTAAAATGCATGCCTGTAACTGATTTTAACGCACTGATTTCCGCCTCAGAGGATTATCAGATGAAGATTATCTTTTGGGAAAAGGAGAACAGACGTACTCTTGAAAAGGTCTTTTCAGGCAATGCAACTATTAAGTCGGTAATATTCCTGGTCGGCCCTGAAGGAGGATTCAGTAAACAAGAAATAGAGAGAGCCGCTTCGACCGGATACGAGGTGGTTTCACTGGGCAAACGAATTCTGAGGGCGGAAACAGCCTCCTTTGCCGCCATGGCTATTTTGCAATACATAACAGGCAACCTCGGCAGAGCCCAAGTATAAAATTCATCTTGTCTCTTTAATTTTCCGCCATAATCTTTTGATAGTCCCTCTAAGTTCCTCATCTTTGAGCGAAGAAAACATGGCTTCAAATTTGCGAGTCTGTTCCCGGTCCGGAGTAGATGTCTTTTTATTTTTTTTGATTTTATGTTTTTTATTTTCAGGGCGGCCAAGAGACATATCGAGCTTGAAACGTATGTCAGTAATCTCTTCGCCGGCCAGCCTTGAATTTATCCGATCCAGCAAATCGGCCTTCTGAAAATGCAGATGCTGCATCCAGGCGGAATCAGATACATTTACCCACAGCACCGTGCCTCGGATCAGGAAAGGTCGTGACAGGGCGACAGCATCTTTTTCAACGATCTCTCCCCAGAAGTCAAAAACCTGGTGCAGGCCGATACGGCGATGCCAGTTCCTTTTCCTGATGATTTCAGCGAGCAGAGCGCCGATTTGAGTCGGTTTATCGGTGTTTGACATATTTCATAGAAAGGTCGGAAGGTTCCCTCGACTATTCACTGGATCGGAGTCTTCGCCACCCCCGGCTTTTGCTGGAATCCGCAGTCGAAATACACGATTCAAGCATTTTTCTTATCCTCCAGGATCGGTAAACAACGCAACCCAACAGACTCGAGCAGACCATCAATATCTTCCCTTACTGACCAGAGCACACCCTTTTCCTTCATGAGACCTTCTGCTTTGTCTGTAAAACCGTCATGAGCAAAAAACCAGACCCTCATGGTCTCAAGACCTTCGCCTTCAGCCTCCCGCAGGGTCTCAGCCTTTCGTAGAAGTGACTCTACCTCAACATGACTAACCTTCCGACCATGCCACCACTTGCTTTCACATATCCAGTGTTCTTTAGCTGCTGCTGCTTCAACATCGATCTCCATCTCTTTTGCCGCTCCAAGTCTGGTGCGATGTCTTATATATATGAAACGCCAGGGCAATATCACATCTTCATTGCTGTGGAAAAACCTCCCTGCCAGAGTCTTTCTCTGGCCGTTCCATAAGACCTGCGCCATGTATATTTCAGCGAGATATCCAAGGTGATCGTGAATTCGGCGATCAAGCGTTTGATAATGCGGCACTGGTTCAGTTTAATTGGGAAGCTTTACACTGTGAAATCAACATGTTATCATGTATGGTAGTAGGCGTTTATTCCAAGTAGTTTTTCAGCGCTATGCAACCCATCACAGAAAAAAGGGTGC
>JAYEGR010000087.1:0-12226 GCA_034659175.1 Thermodesulfobacteriota bacterium
ATACGCGCCGCCATAAATCCTTATCATCTTTCCCATTACAAGCGCTTCAGACACTACCACCCTTGCCTCGGCCAGGACCCTGCCAAAGGTCTGACGGGAAACATTCATGCGACCTGCCGCAGTTTCCTGGTCCAGCTTTTCAAGGTCGGTTAGACGGAGCGCCTCAAGTCCTTCAACCGAAAGAACCACTGCTTCAAGGTCCATTGCAGGTATACCCTTGGGCTTAAAAACATTTGACATAGGGCATCCCCGTACAAAACGGGGCTTTCTGGGCCTGGGCATAAAATCTCTCCCTTGAAACATGATGCCCCTATGGGCATAAACACTGAACAATTTATTTCTTCGTCATTCCGGCATGTAGTTAGCCGGAATGACGATGGTTCATCCTACGCGAATCAGCAAACTTTGTTTTTCCGACAGATAAATTATGAGCAAATGCCCATAACATAGGAATGGCTTGGGTGTTTGTCAATCCTTATTTGATAACTAATATGAAAACAACAGCATCCTTTATTTTGGCCTGCTTTTTTGGAGTGGTTAATTTTTTCCTCGTCCATTATAATGATGAGTGATGTATTAAGGGATGTTGACGACACAAATTTTTATTGACAATATTGTGCCCAGTTGGTTATATTCGGGGTTCTTAATCAAACTTAGGGTTCGCTCAAAAATAAATTTACATTTTCAGGTGTTGAGGCGCCCGCATGGCAAGGCGCGAGGAGAACGAATAGCAGGGCTATTTAACCGACGAGCAACGCAGCCATGCGGGATGGATCGACGCATGAAAATGTGAAGTTATTTTTGAGCGAACCCTTACCTTAGAGCGGGAATAACTCAGTGGTAGAGTGCAACCTTGCCAAGGTTGAAGTCGCGAGTTCAAATCTCGTTTCCCGCTCCAGAAAGTTTATGAACAACGGTTCGAACTCGTTTTGAACCTTTCTTTTTGCACCGACTCAAATGAGGTCTTAAGGTTTCGCTCAATATTTAGGAAAAAAAATGAAGACATATCTAACTCCGGTAAAGAAGATTGATAAAAAATGGTATGTGGTTGACGCTACTGATAAAATTCTTGGAAGGCTGGCCACGGAGATCGCCACCAGGCTGCGCGGCAAACATAAGCCTAATTATTCAAACTTCATGGATACCGGGGATTTCATCATTGTTGTAAATTCTGAAAAAATCAGGCTGACCGGCAAAAAATGGTCTGATAAGATATATTATCATCACACGGGTTACATCGGCGGAATTAAACAGATATCCGCACAAGATCTTAATGAAAAAAAGCCGGGAGAATTAATCCGCAAGGCGGTCAGAGGAATGCTTCCTAAAAACACTCTGGGACGCAGTCAACTGAAAAAACTTAAAGTATATGCCGGCGCAACTCATCCCCATGAGGCTCAGCAACCCGAACCACTGGCGTTGTAACAAAAAACTTGAATGTATCGGAAAAACAAAGTTTCTGTCCATTTGTTAGAGATTATCAGCCCTAGGGCGATCACAAGGATCGCCCCTATTCGCCCCGGAGGGCGTTATATGCTAGATGGAGAATGTTATGGTTGACCAGTGTTTTTACGCAACAGGCAAAAGAAAGACCGCGGTTGCCAGGGTATGGCTTAAACCCGGTGATGGTAATTTCACTGTGAACAAGCAAACCTTGGAAGAATATTTCGGCGGCGCCTGCCCTGCCAGGTTAAATACGGAAAAACCATTTGTCATGACTGACACCGTAGACAAGTGGGATGTGACTGCTACGCTCAAGGGCGGCGGGAAACCAGGACAATGTGACGCCCTTCGTCACGGCATCGCCAAGGCCCTTATTGAAGCCGATACAGGACATCGGCTGACTCTAAAGAAAGGAGGTCTATTAACACGCGACCCCAGAGTCAAAGAGAGAAAAAAATATGGACAAAAGGGTGCAAGGGCAAATTACCAATTTTCAAAACGTTAATCAGCAATTTTTCGTTTTTTCGTTTTTGTATCAGGGCTCGGCAAAAAAATAACTTTTCGCCGGGCCTTTATGTCGAATTTCAGGGGAAAGTGATATTTTCATCACTCTTCCCTATTTTTTTTGTAAGGGCTACCATATAGATTTACATTAAAGAGACGGAATTATGATCAAAGTTGGAATTGTTGGGGCCTCCGGTTATACCGGGGCTGAATTGACCAGAATCTTGAGCAGTCATCCCGAGGTTGAACTGACCGTGGCCACCTCCCGTCGGTTTGCGGGAATGTTTCTTTCGGACGTATATCCGAGCCTCAGAGACCGGATCGATATCAGATTCGAAGATGTGGTTGTAAAGGATCTGGTTGAACGGGCGGACCTTTTTTTTATGGCTGTGCCGCATCAGACCGCCATGGCAATCGTTCCTCAGTTACTTCAGGCCGGCAAAAAAGTGGTTGACTTGAGCGCTGATTTCAGAATCAACGATGCCGGGATCTATGAAAAGTGGTATCAAACACATACGGCTCCGGAATATCTCAACGAAGCTGTCTACGGGTTGCCTGAAATTTACCGGGAAAAGATCGTCCAGGCCAGACTTACCGCCAATCCGGGCTGCTATCCCACAAGCGTAATTTTGGGAATTGCGCCGCTCTTAAAAGCAGGTGTTATAGACCCGGATACTCTGGTGGCGGATTCCAAATCAGGCGCGTCAGGGGCTGGACGGTCTGTAACTATGGCAACGCTCTTCTGCGAAGTAAATGAAGGTCTCAAGGCTTACAAGATAGGAGAGCACAGACATACCCCTGAAATCGAACAGGAGATCAGCCTTTTAAGCGGCCGGCAGGTGGTAATATCTTTCACCCCGCACATGGTTCCCATGACCCGTGGTATTTTGAGCACAATCTATTCCAAGATGGTCAAGCAATTAAGCCAAACAGACATTTACGAGCTGTATAATGATTTCTATAAAGAGGAACCATTTGTTCGAATCTGCGGCATTGGAACCTATCCGGCTACCCAGTTTGTAAAATGCAGCAATTTCTGTGACATCGGTTTTAAACTTGACGAACGTACGGGGAGAGTCATTGTCGTCTCTGCGATAGACAACCTGGTAAAAGGCGCCTCCGGCCAGGCTGTACAGAACATGAACCTGATGTACGGTTTCAAAGAAACCCATGGACTTATGTCCCTGCCCGTGTTTCCGTAGTCGCTGGAGGAAAAAAATTGTATTGATGCGCAATATCAAGATCGTACTGGCTTATGACGGCACCAACTATGCCGGATGGCAGCGTCAAAAAAACGTGCCCACCATTCAGGGAATTATTGAAGAAAAAATCTGTGTGATGACAGGCGCCCAGGTTGTACTGCATGGCGCAGGCCGAACAGATGCCGGGGTGCATGCTCTTGGAATGACCGCAAATTTCAAGACACATTCCGACATTCCCGCAACCGGATTTTTAAAAGGCCTGAACAGCCTGCTTCCAGAGGATATTCGAATTCTCGATGTCCAGGATATTGACCCGGATTTTCATGCGCGTTACAGCGCCAGGGGCAAGGCTTATTTGTATGTCATCAACGCAGGGATGATTACTCTTCCAACAGAAAGACTCTACACCTGCGGGATATCAAGAAATCTTGATCTCAACCGGATCAGGGACTGCCTTAAAATTCTTATAGGAAAACACGATTTTTCAAGTTTTGAAGCAACAGGATCCCGCGATTTATCTGATAAAAACGGGAAAGGCGCCAATCGGGAGATTTTTTCAGCAGAATGTGTCCTTAAGGACAGTGAAACCGGCTTAATCTTTATTAAGATATCAGGCGATGGTTTCCTGAGACACATGGTAAGAAACATTGTCGGCACCCTGATCGAGGTGGGCATCGGCAAAATGAGTGTCACGGATTTTAAAAAAGCGCTGGAATCAAAAAATCGCTCGGCGGCAGGGCCGACAGCTCCTGCCAGGGGCCTGTTTCTAAAAAAAGTTTTTTATTGACTCATGGCTTAAGGGGAAATATGTTCAGTGCCAAACCTTTACAACAGCAGGAGATGGATATGAGCCTAAATACAATTGTTCCTTCAAAACGAGTTCAGCAGATCAAACCGTCACCTACTCTTTCAATCAACGCCAAGGCCAAGGCATTGAAAGCTGCCGGCGCCGACATCCTGAATTTCAGCGTCGGCGAGCCTGATTTTGATACTCCGGAGCATGTTCGAGAGGCCGGTAAGGCGGCAATAGATGCGGTTTTCACGAAATACACCGCCGTGCCAGGCATACTTGAATTGAGAGAAGCCATTGCCAATCGCTTTGCAGAAGACAGGGGCTGGCAGTATGACCCGGATCAGATCCAGGTCAGTTGCGGAGGGAAACACGGTCTTTATAATATGATCCAAGCCCTTTTTAATCCAGGTGATGAGGTCCTTATCCCAACCCCTTATTGGGTCTCCTATCCCCCAATGGTGCAACTTGCCGGTGCCACGGCCGTACCGGTTCCTTTGGTGGAAAAAAATGCCTTTGACTTAGATCCCGGGATTCTTGACAAACTTATCACTGACAAAACCAGGGGCATTATCTTGAACAGCCCCTCAAATCCAACCGGGTCGATTTTTTCCGCCAAAGCGCTTGAAGCAATAGGGGAAATGGCCATTGAAAAGGGATGGGCCATTATTACGGACGATGTTTACGACACAATTGTTTACGAGGAAGGTCCTATACCGCATATCCTTGATGTTGATCAGAAACTGAAAGAGCAGACTATCGTGTTAAACGCGGTATCTAAATCGTTTGCCATGACCGGATGGCGAATCGGATATTCAGCCGGGCCGAAACATATAATCGCCGCCATGAACAAAATCCAGAGCCAGAGCACCTCCAATCCTTCCTCAATAGCGCAGAAGGCTGCGCTGGCGGCTCTTTCGGGCCCACAGGATTTTGCAGTCGCCATGACTAAGTCCTTTCTCCCCCGCAGGGACTATATTATTAAAGAACTTCAGTCCAATCCAGGTATTACCTGCTTAACTCCAAGGGGCGCGTTTTACGCGTTTCCCAATTTTTCAGCATATTACGGCAGGTCGTTTAACGGGAAGAAAATCAGCAATTCCGTGGAAATGTCGGACTATCTCCTGGAGGAGGCGCTGCTGGCAAGCGTGCCTGGAGAGGCATTCGGTGCGGACGAATTTATCCGCTTTTCCTTTGCAGCCTCGATGGATACAATAAAAGAGGGGATGAAAAGATTGAAAGAGGCGTTGGGCCTATTATCCTGAAGATCAACACATACCATTGCAGATCAAAATACGTTCAGCACTATTTACGATCCGTTTCTTGTCAATAATCGCCAAAATTCAAGTCAGCGGGTTCGGCCAAGGCCCATATCCACGAATCAAGCTTTTTTTCTTTTGACATCGGCTTTTGGCCGTTTTTCGTGTAACATTGACAAACCCATTCGTCGTTGCTAATAAAAACCTTGATTAAATCCAGGTTTGGATGATTAAACCAACCGGCATGATAATTCCCGTCCATATATTTCACTCCGTTTAATAACTTCTTTCACATTTATAAAAACCTCAGTTTGTATATTATTACACATTAACTCAAGTCGTTTCCATGTTTTTCCTAAAAAATTACGTTGATATCAAATTTTCAGCGACAAAAACTAAAACTCTCTCGCAAGGATAACCAATATGAACGCCATAATAATCCAGGCAGGCCTGGGAGACATTCTGGAAAAGATAAACAACAGCGAACGTCTATCTGTAGAGGACGGGATCAAATTATTCAAACACCCGGACCTGCTTGCGGTTGGCTGTCTGGCCGACATTGTGCGGCATAGACTGAACAATGATAATGCCTATTTTATTTACAACCAGCACATCAATTATTCCAATATCTGCACAAACCTGTGCAAATTCTGTGCATTCGGCAGGGACAAGTCGTCTGACCTTGCCTATGAAATGACTGTCTCTGATGTTGAGAAAAAGGTCAGGGAAAGAATCGACGAGCCGATTACGGAAATCCACATGGTTGGTGGCATCCATCCGGATCTGCCATATTCCTATTACCTGGATATTCTGCGCTGCATCAAAAGTATTCGGCCGGAAATCCATATCCAGGCCTTCACCTGCGTGGAACTGGTCCATTTGGCCGAACTTGCCGGAAAATCTCTGGCAGACACGATCAGCGAACTAAAGGAGGCCGGCCTTGGTTCAGTGCCTGGGGGAGGCGCAGAGGTATTCAGTCCCAGGGTCCGTAAATTGACCTGCGAAAGAAAATTGCCTGGACAGGATTGGCTGAACGCGGCAAAAACCGTCCACGAAATGGGACTGAAAAGCAACGCCACCATGCTTTACGGCCACGTCGAGACCATCGAGGAGCGTGTGGAACATCTGGACATGCTGAGGACACTCCAGGATGAAACAAAAGGTTTCCTTGCCTATATCCCCCTGGCCTTTCATCCCAAGAATACTGAAATGTCAAGCCTGTCCGGCACATCAGCCATAGATGACTTGAAAAATCTTGCCGTGGCCCGCTGCTTTCTGGACAATTTTCCCCACATCAAGGCATACTGGGTCATGATCGGTATAAAACTTGCCCAGGTCGCTCTTTCATTTGGCGCAGACGACGTGGACGGCACTATAAAAGAAGAGATCATCACCCACATGGCAGGGGCTGAGACCGAACAGGCCATGACTCGTGATCAACTCGTTAGAATTATAAGGGAGGCAGGAAGAATTCCTGTGGAAAGGGACACGCTTTACAACGTGGTTAAGACGTATTAGTAGGGCAAACAACTAATGGAAAAAATACAAGCAAAAGTTCTTAACGGACAACGCATTTCAGTGGATGAGTGTCTGACACTGGCTACGGGCGCTGATCTGTACGGTCTCGGGTTTCTGGCCGATGCTGTTCGCAAACGGCTGCACCCGGAACCGGTTGTGACATATGTGATTGACCGTAACATCAATTACACGGACATCTGCATCTCGGGATGTAAGTTCTGCGCCTTTTTCAAAGCGCCGGGTGATGAAGGCGGGTCTCTTCTCTCGTTTGAGGAACTGGGCGGGAAGATAGAAGAGACCAAAAAATTGAATGGAACGCAGATTTTGCTTCAGGGCGGACTGCACCCTGACAAACCATTAGAATTTTACGAGGAGATGCTCAGACACATCAAAGAAAATTATGACATACACGTCCACGGATTCTCACCGCCGGAAATTCATCATTTTGCAAACATTTCAGGCTGCTCCGTCCGAGATGTTCTTACAAGGCTTATAAAGGCAGGACTTGATTCCATGCCCGGCGGCGGGGCCGAAATCCTGGCCGACCGTGTAAGGAGGGAGATAGCTCCCAGGAAATGTTCGGCGGATGAATGGATAGGCGTCATGGAAGAGGCCCATGGACTCGGAATGCGAACCACTGCGACCATGATGTTCGGCCACATTGAAACAATGGAAGAGCGTCTGGAGCATCTGACCCGCATCCGGGATCTCCAGGACCGGACCGGAGGATTTACCGCATTCATCCCATGGCCTTTTCAGCCGGCCAATACCGCCCTTGCCCATCTGCCCGGCACGACCGGGGTCTCCTATCTCAGGATGCTCGCCCTGTCCCGCATTTTTTTGGACAATGTTCCGAACATCCAGGCATCCTGGGTGACTCAAGGAGCAAAAATCGCTCAGGTTTCCCTTTTTTTCGGGGCAAATGACTTCGGCAGCACCATGATCGAGGAAAATGTAGTCGCAGCGGCCGGGATCAGTTTCAGGCTGTCCGAACAGGAGATCCGCAGTCTGGTTAATGGGACCGGTTTTAAGCCGAAACAGAGAAGAATGGATTATTCGCTGATTAAACCCGGAACCTAATAAAGACATCAACAATGCAAAAAAAAACTGCGGCGCGAATAGGAATGGTCAATTTCATCAACACGGCGCCGTTGTACGATGTCTGGCAGAGGATTGTACACCGACCTGAATGGCGGATTACTGAGGCCCCGCCCACCACCTTGAACCGCATGCTTTTTAATAATGAGCTGGATCTGGGTTTCATATCATCCCATGAATACGCGGCCCATCCGTTTCAGTACAGGATTTTAAGCGATCTTTCCATAAGCGCCACAGGGCCTGTGGGAAGTGTTTTTCTTTTCTCCATGCTGAAACCCCAGGACCTTTCAGGCAAAAGAGTTCTTTTAAGTTCCAAGTCCCAGACATCCGCTGGGCTTGTCAAAATTATCCTGGAAGAATTCTACCAGGTGACTCCCATGTACGTATCAGGCGAAGTCCTGCCGGTTTCCTGCGCCCATCAGGATGCGGAAAACAAAACAGAGGAAACAATCAGCGCAGTACTTGCAATCGGCGACGATGCGATCCGGTTGGACACTATAGGGGACTATCCTGTCAGGCTTGACCTGAGTGATGTGTGGCGCAGACATACAGGGCTGCCGTTTGTTTTTGCGGTCTGGGCAGTGCGGGAAGACTTTTTAACGAAACATCCTGATTGTGTAAATGAAATTCATCAGCAGCTTCTGCACTGCCTTTCCATAGGGAAAGACGAGCTTTCCGAAATCAGCCGCAGAGTGGCGCCAAAAATACCCATGCCCCCGGATGACTGTTTTGCGTACCTCAGCGGCATAGAATACGACCTTGCGCCTGACAAACAAAAAGCGCTGAACCTCTTTTTTAAATATCTTATAAAAAGGGCTGAAGGGGCGCCGGATGCCGTTCCCTTAAAAATCTGCTGATTTCGTGACCACCTTCAACCTTCGACCTAAATACCTTAAATGAACGTGCAGCAAGACAAAAAAAAATTTGTCAGGGCAAAATTTTCATCCATCAGTTCAAGGTATGACCTTTTAAACTCGTTATTGAGTTTTCAGATCGACCGATACTGGCGCTGGGTCACAACCAGGGAGTTGAAACAGTTTCCCGCAGGCGCGGTGCTGGACCTCTGCGCAGGGACCCTGCCCCTTTCACTTGAATTGACAAGGCAGGCACCCGGAAGACAGGTCGTGGCAATCGATTTTTGTGAGGATATGATTCGCGCAGGAATCAAAACCCTGCCCAGGGACAATCGCAGGCCAAGGATTTTACCTGTCTGCGGGGACGGTGAGGAAATCCCGGCCATGGACAACAGTTTTTGGGGAATTACCGTGGCATTCGGGGTCAGAAATCTGGCAAATGCACAAAAAGGGCTCTCTGAGATGGTGCGCGTATTAAAGCCCGGCGGCAAACTGCTGATACTTGAATTCTCCCGTCCAAAAAATATATTTGTAAAACCGGTTTATAATTTTTATCTAAACCGGGTCCTGCCAAAGGTAGCCGGTCTGGTCTCAGGGGACAGGGAGGCATACGAATATCTGGCCAGTTCAATCGCAGGGTTTTACGAACCGGTTGAACTTCTTGCCATGCTGGAAAAGGCCGGATTTGCCGAAACATATTGCAGGCCTCTTACAATGGGAATCGTTACCTTATACGTGGGTGTAAAATGAGTAAACGCATTATTCTTGCGATTACAGGCGCAAGCGGAACATTGTACGCAATTGAATTTTTAAAGCTTGCGCATGAAATAAACGTCCAGGTCCACGGAATTATCTCTGATGCGGGCAGAAAGGTTATGGGACTTGAACTTGGCATGAAACCGGAAGATTTAAACGAATATGTGACAAAATGGTATGATGTCACTGATTTCACAGCCACCATGTCAAGCGGTTCCAGCGATTTCCACGCAATGGTCGTTCTTCCGTGCACAATGGGCACACTTGCAGCCATCTCAAACGGCCTTTCCTTGAACTTGATCCACAGGGCGGCGGATGTTACATTAAAGGAACAACGGCCTCTTTTATTAGCTGTGAGAGAGACCCCCTTAAACCGCACTCATTTAAAAAACATGCTAAAGGCACATGATGCAGGAGCGATCATCTGTCCGCCTATGCCGGCATTCTATCACATGCCGAAAAGCCTTGTAGAGACGGCGCGCACATTTGCAGGACGGGTCGGTAATCTGCTGGGCCTTGAAGTGCCCGGCCGAAAAAAATGGAACGGCCCGGAGGATTAGTGCCTTAGTGGTAATTTTCTTGTTTTTTGTGGCAGAAAACTCTGAAGTTATATGTGACGCCTGCGGTGCCACATGTTTTAAGCACTTATACCCCTCTGGGGGGGTACTGGAAATAGTCCAGGACCTTTAAAAATTATCAGTTTATCTGGGTTAGGGAGTGATTAAAAAAATCGCCATACTTCTTGAAATGATAAAATTCAAGCACACGCTCCTTGCCCTGCCGTTTGCCTTTATTGGCGCATTCCTGGCCCAGCGCGGGGTGCCTGACGCGATTGTATTCGTCTGGGTGGTACTGGCAATGGCAGGCGCCAGGACATGCGCAATGGGTTTTAATCGCATAGCTGACCTTGAATTTGACAAAAAAAATCCCAGGACCGCAAACAGAGCGCTTGCAACCGGGGCTGTTAAAGCAGGCGAGGCATGGGCCATGGTTGTCATTTCAGGTATTCTTTTTTTCTTTGCCTGTTACAGTCTTAACCGCCTGACACTGTATCTTTCGCCGTTTGTCCTCGGACTTATCCTGTTTTATTCGCTTACCAAGCGTTTCACATGGCTGTGCCACATAGTCCTGGGAGTGGCCCTGGCATTCTCGCCTCTGGGCGGTTATGCGGCGGTAAAAGGGACCCTTTCCGGATATCCTTTTGTACTCTCTCTTGGGGTATTGTTCTGGGTGGCAGGATTTGACATGGTATATGCGTGCCTGGATGCGAATTTTGACAGAAAGATCGGACTTTTCTCAATGCCGTCCCGGTTCGGCAGAAAAAATGCCTTCAGACTGGCCGTATTTTTTCATGTGCTTGCCTTTGGGCTGTTCACGGCAACAGGATTAACGGCCCGCTTGAATTTCTTTTTCTACATCGGCATTGCCTTTACAGGTTTTGCACTCTTCTATCAACACTTTGTAGTCACACCCAAAGATTTATCCAGGATCCAACCCTCCTTTTTCACCTTAAACGGCCTGATCAGCCTGACCCTTTTTGTCGCAACATGGCTCTCGCTGGTAATTTAGTACCTTATTTTCCGCTTGACATTAATTTATTGATTGTTTTATGTAATTTTTAGATACTTAAATGGGATCGGAGTTAAATTTTTCTCCCTCCTGATTAATTGCTTAAACGAGTTAATGATTTACCAATGGAATGTCCCCATAGTTTCCCTAGGCAGAGATGATGGCAGACCAACAAGCGCGCCACAAAAGAACTGGATATAAATGGTTGATAGAAGAAATATAGACCAATAGTCTCCATACAGTTGTGTGGCACAACTACACAGCAAACGCAACCCTGTAAGGAATTAAGCGATTTCTCGCTATTATAAAAAAACGAGTGTTAGGCAGTTAGAAAACCACCGGATACCCGAATATTTTTTAAAACCGTTTCTCAATTTTGTAGATAGCGAGAAACTATATAATAACTTGTTCGACAACAAGATTATGAATATATATGACGAATTTTTTTCTATAATTAAAAAGCTAAATGAAGCAAATATTCAGTATGCAGTTGTTGGAGGCATTGCGTTATCGTTTCATACCCAACCAAGGTATACCAAAGATATTGATCTTCTGCTTCTTGCTGAAGACGCTGATGATCTCAAATCCATCTTGAAAAAAATGGGGTATACATTTGAAGCGAACCCATGGACTTTTAAGAATACAAATATTACACTTCATAGATTAACCAAAATTGAAGGGGAAGATTCGCTTACAATAGACTTGCTGGTAGGCAATGAAGAAAGACATAAAAAAATAATCAAGAATGCTGTTGTCGAGGAGACTGAATACGGCTTAACATGTATTGCAAGTCGTGAGGATTTAATCTGGATGAAACGTTTTAGAAATTCAAAGCAAGATATTGCAGATATTGAGGCATTGGAAAATGACAAAGATACAGAAAGTAGTTAGAGACATCCAGAACTTGCAGGATTTCTACAAAAGAACCAAATTATTGAGGGCTCGGATAAAGAAAAAGGACATAGAGCGTTCCAAAGTCGAACAAGGCGCTGCACCTGACACCATGATATTTGAGTGATATTTGGGGTCAGAGTAACATTAAACTTTCACTTTTTGCCATCCAGAAGGGCGGCCCCTTCATCTGAAACAAAGCATGCTTGACGATTGTTGCCTCGCTGTATTACGTGAACCGGTATTTTTTTTGTGAAATTTTAGGAAGTCAGGCCATTATTTTTGGGATAAATGGGGTCAGGATAAATGGAGGAGGGATAAATGAGGATAAATGGGGTCAGA
>JAYEGR010000088.1:0-12165 GCA_034659175.1 Thermodesulfobacteriota bacterium
TTTGAACTTACCGGATGATTATGAAATTGGCAGCTAAAACAGGAGGTGACAACTAAGAAAAGGTGAGAGAAAAAAACCGGACAAGATAGTTGTCGCGAACCGGACAAAGTAATTGACATTTAATACAGCCCTGTCACATATGCGAACACCGCCTGAAAATCCTCTTTCTCAAGTTCTGGATACTCTTCAAGCAGTTCCTGCTCCGACACACCGCCCGAAAGCGCCCGGAGTATCAGTTCCACGGTGATTCTCATACCTCGGATAGTCGGCTTGCCGAGCATTATTTTTAGATTGATCGTGATCCTTGAAAGTAAATTTTCTGTGTTTAACACGACTTAGATCCCCCTTTCTTTCATTATAGGACAAATTATTATATAGTTTCCTTATATCTACACCGACCCGATATGCTTGACGACAAAATTTCGGGTATGTTACGCTGTTTCTAACCGGATATCAGTCACTCAGGGAAAAAGGGACAGATTTATTTTTTGACATTCATTAGCGCTTAATGGTAAGACGTTATCATGTCTCGACAAGCCCGATTAGTCCTACCAAATTGTCCACATCATATCATCCGGCGGGGTCATACCGGCAGGTGGTATTCGCCGGAGATGACGATTATTTGTATTGCCTGGATAATCTCCCGCAATATTTCCGGTCAAGTTGTCCAGCAAAGACCGCATCAAAGAGCAGTCATGGCTCGATTTCGATCCTTTCTATATGAGCCTTGGCAACACATCTGATGAGAGAGCAAAAGAGTATGGGAGATGGCTTCGCAAAACCGTTCCGGAAGTTGATCAGAGGCGACTCAACGGGGACAGTCAACAGCTTGTAAAAAATTTGCGCAGGAGATTTCCGAAAAGATAGAACGCTGGATTGAATTACGCGGACCTGGGCGGCCAAAGAAGAATAAAAAATAAATCCGTCCTTTTTTTCTCCTTTTATTCCACTCATTTTACGACAATATTGATATCTTAAGAAGATATATTCCAACTCATGATGTGACAAGAACATCTATTTTTTGTATTGACGAATGATACCCTCGCTCAATCATCTGCCGTAAACACGTATTGCCCTCAAGAAGAGTAATTGTTCCCTGCTTGACTAACATCGCTAAAACACCAAGTATTCCGGTATGCGGGATGGCGAGTCGTACCGCCCATTGTCGGGCATCTTTATCATCCGTCGCGATTTTATAGGCACGGTTAACAGCAACGGCAAGACATGAAGATTCACCTTCCCCCAAATGTTTCAAAAATTGACAAAACCGCACAGTTTCAGCCTCTGTTAAGTGAAGGCGTTGTAACCATGTCCACGGGTACTCTGATAATCGACCAAGTTGAACGCCTTGTTCCAATTCATGAAACACCTGCTCTGTTGTTCCGACATCCTCAAAAAATGCATGTTGAATAGAGTCAGGATGGTGAGTCAACGCAAAATTGGACAAGACCGTGTTATCGATGAGAATCATTGATGTTAAACGTCCTGGCTTGCAGCCTCATTCCATTGAGTGATTGCCGCAAGTTCAGCCTGAGCCTCTTCAGGAGTGTCTACACCCAATCTAATAGGAATCCCTTGTTTTACAAATTGCTCTTGGAGTTCAAGACGATGTATCTTGAGTAACTCTGCCGCTTTGCCTAAATTAATCTCTTTATCTATATAGGCTCCGACAATGACCAACCGTCGTAATTCCTCTTGTTGGGTCAAGATGGTGTCGAGCATTTGATCAACAAGTTCTGGGCGATATTGTCTCACCTTAAGCAATTGATTATATGTCCATGGTTGTATCATCATATGTTCAAATCCAGGCCGTCTAAAAACGCCGGTTTCGGGTTCTATTTTTTGCCCACTTTTTGGACCCGACAATATCGATCAAAATATTTATATTGAGTTCAGAGGTGTGAAGGTTGCAAGGCGTCGATATTATGTTAAGTGGCTGTGTCACTGCAGTTAAACGATTTTTACGTGATAGGCCTTCTTCCCTTACCAAAGAAAGCTCGCTTAATCAAGTAATTTCCTGTGATGACAAAACAGCTTTACATGCAAGTGAGCTGCTTTCTCCTTCCGACATGGTGCTCAGGTAAAGCGGCACCGACTGAATCTGAGGTCTGCAAAGAAGTGAAAAGCAGCCATACCCTCCTACTCATCTGAAGTGAACTCAAAACAGCAGTCATTTTCGCGGCAGTATTCAAAAAATGCCTTAAAGCAGGCATTGTCACGCAGTTGTTTTTCTGTGCGAGAAATAGCTGTAAAAAATGTCATGCTGCCTATCACGACCAATTTTTTACGGGCACGTGTTATTGCTACGTTGAATCGGTTGGGGTTATTTAAGAATTCACTTAAAACGTGGTCCGGGTCGGAACATGTAAACCCGAACATGATCACGTCCCGTTCCGCGCCCTGCATTCGTTCTACCGTGTCAATCAACGGCAGTTCCGAAGCATTGCTGCCTGACCCGCATTTCTCACAAGAATCTGCTGCAAAGTCGGAATGGCTCGCAGCCGCCGTTTTGCCGCGATCCTGGGGAGAAACGCGGGTTAAAAGTTCGCTCAGACGCCGGGCAATAGCGTTGTTCTGAGCCCGGTGCGGAGAGATAAGCGCCAATTGCTCTTTGTTCACGCCATAATCCTGCAGTAAACGGCAGGCCAATCGGGCCATGATTTCAGTCTCGACCGTTGATTCCTGACAACAGCCGTGATGATCTGCGAGCACCAGAACAACCGGTTTTTGCGGATCGAGAATTTTATCGAGCAGGTCATTGCCCGCCCATTTCTTCAGTACCAACCTGGCCTGGGCATTTGCCGGCGCCGGGCGCAATATACCGTCGTACCAGGTTTGACTTGGGAACATGCAGATCTCCGCATTCATCCGATAGGTCACATCCAGCAGGGCGCTATGGTGCGGATAACGCCGGGCCAGAATATCGAGCAAGGATCGGCGTACTTCCGTTTCAATTGATTCGTCATCCGGGGCATCACAGGGCGGCTCTTCTTCGTATGTTGCCGACCGGATCACCGGCGGCAGTTGGCGTATATCTCCCAGAAAAAGAAAATTGCCTTTGCCGTAAACCAGACTCAGCAGGGCCTGGGGCGCCAGCATCTGTGACGCCTCATCAAAGATAACCCAATCAAATGGCTTTGGGCTTGTGCCCCCTTGCGGGGTAGACGCGCCGCTGTTGTTGTGATTGCGGAACATATTATACAGCCCGTAACCGGTTGATCCGAGGATAAGGTAAGGGGAGAGCAAGACATTGCCCTGGTCTGCCAAGGGTTCCACCTGCAGTTTTTTGTTTTTTTCATCAAACTCCGGGCCGTCCCATCTCCCCAATTTGACGCATCGGGCAGGGAAATCATTCAGTCCATGGGTGTTGACGAGATTAGCCACCTTAGAGAGAACCTGGTCAATAGCCTGATGGGTCAGACCGCTTACAGCAATACGAAGCTTTTCGCCTGTGGCCTGGGCTTGGCGAATCAAGGCGATCAGTATCCAGCCCAGGAGATTGGTTTTACCGGTTCCGGGCGGGCCTTGAATCAAACTCAATGCGTATTGAAAAGGCAATTTAAGTGCACGTTGCTGCGATGGATTCAAGCGGGCCACGGCCGCCTCTGACTTTAACCACCCATGCACCCACTCCTGCCATTCATGCGGCTGTTCAAAATCCCATGATCCATCGAATAGACCGGCCAGAGGATGACGAACCTTGGCCGAATAGACGGTTTGAACCACGTTGAGCAGCTTGGGCGTGTTCCAATCATCCGCATCCTCCTCCAGGGAATAGGAAATGGTTTTATGCAATCTCATGTTATGGCCCTGGCGCGAATGCAGCGCCACCCGGCCGGTCTGCGGCGCATACTGCTTCATAATTACCGGCATGCCGCTTTGGAGGTCATTGACGCCTAATGGGATCAATTTCAAAAAATCCCCTTGTCGAAACTTGGCAAGGCCGACCTCATCTCCAATGGTAAACATGTAAAGAAATCGTCCCTCCTCATCAAGAACCGTGCCGGTAAAGCGAAGCGGCCCCAAGGCCCGGAAACGTTCCACCCGCTCCTCTAATGAAAATTCCTGCAGGGTCATTATATCCGTTTCCCTGTGGGACTTTTCCGCTTTGATAAACCGTTGATATGCCTCAGCCCGGCTGAACCGGCCCGGAGGAATAATCTGCCACTCTTCCCTGTTCCACTCGCTCTCCAGATATGATGAAATCCATTGCTGGAGCCTGGCCTTTAGTTTGAGTACCATTTCAAGATATGGTTGCAGTGTTTGTTTATGGTGTTCTCCATTTATTGCCGCATCGGGCAGCCTGTCTCCATGAAAAAGAGTGTCGGGAATCTCCGGCCCATCGGTCAGCCCTAATATCCGGCTTATAGCAAAAAGAGTCACATTGCCGGGAATCGGCAGAAAAAAATGGTCTTTAAGCGTCTGCCGCAAGTCAGTGCAATAAGAATCAGGCCCTTGACCAAAGAGTGCGCCTACATCCATATCTTCCACTTGTGCCCCCTTGCGGGGTATAAGCGCGGCCCACTCCTGCATTCCCTGCCTTACTTTTGTTCCGAAAAGGAAAATATGCGGGCCCATGCCGTTTTCAACAGCGGTTTCCCAAAGCTCTAAAAAATGATTTGAAAAATCCTGCCAGACTTGACACCGGTCCGTGTCTGTGAATGCGGTCCAGGTTAGTGTTTTCAGGGCACCGCCTTTTTTTTGCATGCCCAGTCCCAGTCCACACGGATACATTGAAACCGGGTCATGCAGCAGATGTACGAAAAAAGCCGTTGAGATGTTGGCCGGGTATAAACCGGTCTTATTTTTAGCAACACCTATTTTGTTGTGAACCAAGGCGCTGAGAGCGGCATAAAGACGCTCTCTTTGCGATGGCCCAAAGGGTGTATTGCCGGAAAAAGAGTTTACCCCGCAAGGGGGCACAAGTGGCCGTTCTGTATCTTTATCGTTTTTTTCATTAGCAGATTCAAACCATGCAAGGGCTTTATCCAGACTCTTCAGTCCCAGAGAGCGCATTTTCTGCAGGGCGCCGGGGGTCAGATAAAGGAGGAACTGAATGTCCTCTTCAATCAGGGCCTGCTGGTAACAAAACTCGAAATAATCGCACCCGGCGCAGTGGTTTTGAAGCTGCCGGAAGGCCTTGAACGGAGGACGGGAAAGACAGACATTGAGGTTTCTGAAAATGGCTGTAAACGTGGTTAAATAGGGCCGCAGGTCAAAGATGTGCCGTTGAGGTGCGCCATTAAAAGGTGAGCGGGTGAGCAGAAAACCGGTGTCAGCCACCCTGGCCTGCAACTGCGGTATTTCGGAATTAATCAATGATTTGAGCAGAAAGGCATAAAACGCCACCTGCCACTTCTGGTAGTAGCGTGGTACAAAACTGCTTTTAATGTCCCCGACCTGGAGCAGAGATGTTTCTTTTTCCCATGACACCCGGATCAAATCAGGAATACCGACTCCGGGCAAAGAGATTTTTTTGCTGTTTTGTCCGTCAAAAAGGGCTGAGGAGGGTGACAAAACAGGATCAATTATCAAAACACCCTGAGCCAGATAGAGATTGCCGGCCAAAGAATCTTGTTGCGCCGGCCGCTGCAATTGGGCCAGCGTCTCCTCGAACCGGGCCTTAAGCGGGCGCATCTTTCCGGCCGTGTCTTGTTCAGGAATGATGACCAGGGTTTTGTTTTGTCTTTTCAGATCATCCAGTACTTTTCTTTCAAATTCCCGTCCTTTTTCCATGCGCAGGGCCGTTGGCCCATCATCCACTTGAGTGCGCCTGGATGGTTGATGTTCAGGCCGGAGAAACTGAAAGCTGAACCATCGGCTGCATTGCCGGTGCCGGAAGTATTCACCAATTATGGTCCCGGTCAGCGGCCTGGTCCGGTATTGCCCGTCCTGTCCAGTGGTAAATGGGGCCCCGGTTGGGCGGCGATTTTTTTCCCAGGTCAACAAAGGTTCCAAAGGAGAGGGCGTATCAAGAAAGGCGACAACTTTTTTCTCTATTTCCTTTGGCTTGAATGTAAGATTATCAGGATCACCCTGGACGATTTCAGATGATCGGGTCAAATATTGCTTAAAAACAGCAATCAGGCGGCGGTCACAAATAAAACCGGTAAGTTCCCGTAGGATCAATTCTTTCGGCAGGGTGGCGCAAAAGGCGTTGAGAGGAAACATGGCCCGCATAATCTTAAAGTGACAACGAGTCCACGCAAAAAAATCTTCCGGCCTTAGCGGCAGAGAGAGCTTTTCGAATTGAATCCAATGTGAGCATGCCAGGCCGATCTCATCGGATGCGACATAGAGTTCCTCTACCTGGTTTCTAAGGTACTCTTTGACGCTCCACTCCAGGATCATGTTGCCGATGGCGCCCAGAAATGTCCGGTAAATGTATAATCCGCCGTCTGAGAGGATTACCTCAATGGAGTTATCCAACACAACAGCCTTTTTTTCTTTTTCCAACTCCTTTTGGATAAGTTTACGCGTGCGGGAAAAAAGCCCTGAGTCCGCCTCATTCTCACCGGATTTTGTCGATTTCAGCACATCCCGCATGGCCTGCGCAACTTCGTAGGAAACGTGACACCCCGGCCCAAGCCAGTACAGCTCTTTTCCGTCCAGCCTGTTTGTAGGTTCCGCAGTCACACGTTTGCATTTTCCTTTATCAATCAATAAAATCCGCAGCCTCCGGCCGGCAAGCAGTACCCGGTCGCCGGGGTCGAATTGTCTGACAATGGATTCCGGAATATCGGCCACGGATTCGCCTGACACCTCAAGCCTGTACTCTTGTTCATTTGGCGGAAAATTGCTCCAGATTCGATGGTCCAGCAATGCGTCCCAATATTGCCGGCCACCGGTATAAAGACCGGTCATGCGGGTCTTTTTAAGCCAGTTTTTTTCTACAAGAGAGTAAAATATATCTTTGAGCGATAGATTGTCATCCACTTCAGCCCGGCAAGAAAAGAGATCTTGAATCGCGGCATGGGAGAGCCGTTTTTTTTCGTACAAACAGGAAATTATCTGCTGGCTCAGCACGCTGGGTAAAGATTTAGGCAGGGGCGATTCCACCTTGCTTTGACGGGCCAGGCGCAACAGGGCAAGAAAACGCAGCATTTGTTTGCCGGCCTGCTCACCCCGGCAGATGCCCCAGAAATGGATCTTATCCTGACGACGATTGGCCCGGCCGATTCGCTGGAGAAAGGCGGCAACCGAATCCGGCGGTTCAAAAAGAATCACCGCATCGACATCACCCACGTCAATACCCAGCTCCAGGGTGCTGGTTGCTATACAAACCGACCGGGCCTGTTGACGGAACCTGTGTTCAACAATTTGCCGTTCCTTTGCATTAAGGTTGGAGTAATGCAGTTCAGCCATTCCCATGAAACGCCCCTGCCGATTTGCAAGTCCGAAAATTTTGTCACACCGGCCTCTGCTGTTGGCAAATATCAAGATCTTTCGATAGTCCCATTCCCGGTAAAGGTCGTCAAGTAAAGCCACTAATTCGCGCTCATCGTCCTTAAGGTGAATCAGCCGGGGAATAATCCGACGATCAACGTTTTCAGTCAAAATGAGTGTATCGGTCTTAAAGTTTAAAAAATGAATGACAACATCAGGATCGGCGATAGTAGCCGACAGGGCGATTTTCTGTGTCTGCCAGCCTATTCGGCGCTCCAACCGTTGCAGCAGGTAGACCAGTTGGCGTCCCCGGTACTGATGAATATACGGATGGACTTCGTCAATGATGACAGTGCGGACCCGCAAGAGAAAACCCCGCAGATCAGCATTGGAACTGCCCAGCATCACGTCCAGCGATTCCGGTGTTGTGAGCATGATGTCGGGACAACCGCCGGCGGTGCGTTTGATATCGCCTGTGCGGATGGCGAATCGCAGCCCCAGACGTTCGCTTAAAACCGATTCAAACCGCCGTCGGATATCAAAGGCCAGGGCACGGGTGGGTACGATATAAAGCGCTGATTCGGTCAATCCGGAACGGATTATCCGTTCTACGCAAGGGGCAAGCGCGGCCTCGGTTTTACCCGACCCGGTGGCGGACTGGATAATTAGGTCCCTGCTGTCCAGAACAGGCCTGATGGCCTGCTCCTGTATGGAATAAAGGCCGGGAAAAGCGCCGTAAAAAGCCCGGAATGTATTAGGGAGCAGAAGAAGTGGAGAGTCAATGGGGGTGTGCATGAAAAAAGGGTGAGCGGGATGCGGGATCAGTTGTAAATTATCAGTGAACAGTTGTCAGTTCTTAGTAAAATATGTGACGGCGCTAAGTGCCTAAGACCATTTTTTGGTGGGTCAGGTCCAGTTGGGTTACCAGGGATTTTATTCTCAATCGGGCATCATGATCGCCTGTTTTTGCCATACTTTCCGCCATCTCTCTTTGCATCTCCTTTTCCGGCGGTTTCCAGTCATATGCCTTGGCGTGAAAATGGAGAAGTTTTTCAGCCAGGGTTTCCCATTCTCCGGCGGACAAATCGTGCAGGCGATAAATGTTCAAATGGCGCCAGGCCTCAGCGTAGTTTTTCTCGAAATAGGATAATTCCTGTTCATTTCGAATATATACCCGGTCATAGTCTTCCCCCTGTACCCGCATAAAGAAGTCGTCGGTAAAGGCGAATATGGGATAGATCCCGGGCATGGGGGTAGCAGGGGAAAAATATCGATCCATAATATGGTAGCTTTTTCTGCGGTTGTTGACGCGAAGTTGGGCAATGGATTCACCCTCGTCAAACAGCAGTGCCCAGCCCTTGTAACCCATTTTTTGAAACATCGCGGCCAGGGCGCTGATTGCCTCAAAATATGGTTCCCACCCTTTGCAGACCAGGGATGCCTCCTTGTAAAACGAAACCTGCCGGTATCTCATGGCATGACGGAGACGAAACACGGGCAGCGCTTCTCCGTTCAGTGCGTTGGCCAGGAGCCATGGGAATTCGCGGGGCCTGAAAGCGGCATGCTTTTTCAGCCTCTTCTTCCGCTCGGAAAGCTCCATGTTGTCCTGAGCCAGGGCCGTTAAAACTGCTTTAAAAAAATGCGGCATCGACTCCGGGATAAAATCCAGCGGCCCGGTCCTGTTATTTTCCCAGGATTTTTTTTGTTCGATGACCCGGTCTTTCCACCATTTTACCAGTGAAAATTCGTTATCCGGAAAGGAAATCTGACTCACCAGGGCGCGGTAAACCTGCCGAAAGTCATGAAACGGGATTTCCCTGGGGTCAAGGTTGATCTGGCTGACAACAAAACCCTGTTCCAGGGCCAGTTGCCGGATATAGGTAAGACTATGGGATTTGCCCTGCCCATAGGCGCCGCAAACACAAAGGTGGGCCGGCTTATTTTTATCCAGCGATTGAACGCCCTGGTCAAATATTTTGTTTAATTGCCTTTCGTGGGCCGTTAACAGCCGGACGCCGAAGGGATCAAAAAGCCCCTCCCGCAATCGTTCCACAGTCCGTCGCAGTTTAAAATTGTCGGCGTTTTCCAATAGCTGGACAAAATCGGTCATATTTTTTTTAGGGTTAGGGGTTCAGGGGTTCAGGGGTTCAGGGGGTAGCGCCTGATTGACTATATGTTTATGATGCCGGGTGCAATACAAAAAAGTGACACTATTTAATTAATGGAGTTTAGCCATTAAAAACATATTGATTTAATGTCGAATCATGAAAAAACATCCACATTTCTATATTCTCATCCCTATTCATCATTCATCCTTCATCATTACAATTCGCCCAGCGCCAAAATGGACGTTTTGTTCCATGTAACTTTTTTGTATCGCACCCATGAGGCCCGGATCAGGTATCCCAGCTTGGTTGCAACTGTTCCACCTTTTCTTGTTCCATCTCCTGCTGACTGGAAACAATATGCTCCGTAAGATCCAGTGTTTCAGCCGGTTCTTTGCCCTGTTCCGCCATATCCAGGATTCGAATGATCTGTTTGACAAAAAGTCGGACCTCGCTTAAGAGCCCCATCTTTTCCTGATTTTTGCAGACATCCTTAAGCAGTTTGTCGGATACGACCGTTGCGGCTTCCCAGCGGAAAGATATCTCGTGAATACGCCGCAAGGACCGCCCCAGATCAGCCAGCTCGCTTGATTTCAACGGCGTCCGATGCAGATCGATCAAAACCCCGCGATAATTTATCCGTTTATTCCGGCCGATGGATCGGACGCGGCTCCATAAGGCGTCGTAGGATTTAAACCCTTTTTCCGACAGCAATATGTCCGGGATGATGGAAAAAAAGATATGGAAATATTCAGCCTGTTCGGTATTATCTATCAGCAGCCGTACGTTCTCGTATGCCGCGTTGCGCACTGACGTGGACTGGGCGATGACCGTCTCCAGTTCATCCAGCAACAGAATAAGTCCCTTATAGCCCAGGTAACGCAGAAAAGCGTTTAATGAGTTGAGTATCTGCTTGCTGTTGGCCTTGTTCACTACTTCAAAAATCCCAAAGGGCTTAAGTTCCCGTTTGGTCGCTTTGCCTGCTTCGAACCAGTGGAAGATGATTTCACGGTTTGCGGTCCGCCCGTCTTTGTCTTCCCCCTCAAGCAATGGAGAAAAACGATTGTGTACCAGGGCCGCAAGCGCATTGACGAAATTTACGTTCATGCCCGGCAGATTACGTAAGGTTTCGGTCAGCTCGGCAATTTGCTCCGGGCCTGGAGGGGTCTCCTCTTGAACCAACCCGTCAAGCCATTGATTTAAGAGATTTCGAATCCCAATGCCTTCAAAACGACCGCGAAGCCGGCAAGTAATGGCTTGATAAACGGCTTCGAATTTATGAATGGGCGTCTCCCGCGTCAATACGACAAAGGATACGGCAAACCCTTGCTGCAGAGCAAGGTGACGAAGTATTGACATGAAATGAGTCTTTCCGTCACCGTAATCACCACTCAAAAAGCGGACTTTGGCCCCGCCTTCGGCAATGTAATTTTTCAGATCGTCCTCGATAAATGTGAGCCAGTTGTCGCGGCCCACAGTAAAAAAAAGCACATAATCGGACGGCACGCTTCCTTTTCGAAGTTCTTCAATAATAGACCGGGCCTGAAACGGTTTTAATTGATTAATCTCTTCTCTGTTTATCATATTTCACCCTCCTGCAGACACAAAAGACAGCTAAAAATCCGGTGCAATTTTTATGAAATTTATTTTTCCCGAGTCTCTAGAAACGAGATTCCCGAAATCTGCCTCGGTTCGCCATTGCCGTCGATAAGCCAGAGTGAATAATTACGCCCAGGCGTCAGTTGTAAGACATTGCCGTTCGAAGTGCCGCCGATGCCGGCCTCAAAATAACGCCATATATCCACTCCGAACTGTTCCAAACTGTAGCCCCGGAATTTGGTCTTGTCCATGTTGGTGAAAAATATTTTGGTTTGCAGGGAAATCACATATTCCAGGTAAAACTGTTGAATTGGGACAGTATGGCCTGGGGGGAATTTTTCGGTTTTGATTATGGAGGCATATGTCTTATAAAGGCTGTCAATAAACACTTGTGGATCAAAAGGCCGATCATAGAGTTGTTTTTTAACTCGGAGCGCGGCAGTGACGATGCGGCGGGGATCAATGGATTTCAGCGCCTTTTTATTGATGGTCGTGATACGTTTGGAAAAATTGATTTCTCCGTCAATGCCTTTAAGCACGCTGAAACGGGGGAAATCGATTTCAATGGGCAGCCCGGCCTCTTCAGCCAGCCTGTTAAGGTCTTCGATAAATTGAAGCCGGTATCTTTCCACCTGCTCCCCGGCGTATTCCCGCAAGCCGTCAAAAAGTGGTTTGCAATCCGTTAACGTCTCTTCCTGTTCCACATTTTCGGCCATCTTTGTTTGAAGCTGTTCATCCAACTGAAGAAAATCGTCTCGTCCCGCACATCGGACACACTGTTTTATAAAGTCGGCCATGCGTTGACCGCGATTCAACTCCTGTTGGTATGGACGGAGAATCGCGTTTAATTCTTCCTCGGTATTTTGCAAAAAAGATTCTTTATTCATTTAATTGTCCCTGGTGAGTCAAAGTTTTTCTAATTTTATGAAGTTGTTTTTGAGCGAGCCCTAAGGGTCTGGAAAGAAATAACTTGGCTTTTCCGTTTCCGAACTGTATCACACCTTTAGTCGGTTTGGTATTCCCGAAATCCTCACCGTAGCCCTGCTACGCTTGCGGTTTCGTGAATATCAAACCG
>JAYEGR010000089.1:0-12108 GCA_034659175.1 Thermodesulfobacteriota bacterium
TGAAAAAATGTTGCCTGTGACTTAAAATTTCAGGTGTTTTTACTCTCACCGAGTGCTGATTCTATCAAAAAAGAAGCATATGGTCTTGTGAATTCCTGTTCTGTCAGAAATTGCGAATGCACCCGTTCGGAAACGGAAAAGCCAAGTTATTTTTTTCCAGACCCTTAGTACCTTAGAAAATATTTTCTGCCAGAAACGCGCAGGAAATATTTTCTAAGGTACTAAGAGATGTTAACAAACCTGAAATGCTCCAGTTGACAGGACGCTTCGGTTGCAGGCCGGCGGAAACCGGCGGCTGGGGCATATTTGGAATTTTTCCCTATTCAACCCTGAACGTTGGACACTTAGAACCCTTTTTACCCCTTTAACCCTTGCTCCCTGAACTCCCATGAGATTTTTCCGGCCCAGGTCTTTTCTGCTTATGGTGTTGCTCGGTTTCGGGTTTGTATCGCTGCCACTGATCGTGGCCCTGGTCAATGCCGAGATATCTGTTGAACGGTTTGTCAGGCAAAGTGCGCAAACAGTTGTCCGCGCTGTTTCCGGAACTCGGGAAAGCCGGCTCCTGATCGAGCAGATTCTGTCACAGGAACGTAAAGTCCGTCAATATCATGTTCTGGGCGATAAGCATCTGCTGTTGGAAACGGTTGAAAAGCACAAAGAAATCCAGGAGACCCTTGATCGCCTGGCTGCATTCCCGCTTGAAATGGAATTCAAAAAAAATCTTGAATCCCTTAAAATAAAAGAAAAATCTCTGTTTGAGACATTTAAGAGTCATATTCCCGGTTCCGCAGACGGCAGGGCTGCCCTTGATGAGTTTGTCGAACTGAACGAACTTGCCAGAAAAATTTTTTCTGAAAGCAGTGAACTTATCGTAAACGAGGTCAATGCGTTAAAAAATACTGCCGGCAAAGCGCGTCAGGTTCTCATCTGGCAGATGGCAGGCCTTGTTTCCTGCACCATTCTTTTTGTTGTCCTTTTTTCACTCCTTATTTCAAGGCCCATTCGGCAGATAGATCAAGGAATCACTCTGCTCGGGGATGGTGATTTCTCCTCGCCCATAAGGGTCACCGGGTCACAGGACCTGGAATTTCTTGGTGATCGGCTGAATTGGCTCAGGATAAGACTTGCCGAGCTTGAAGAGGAAAAAGCCAAGTTTGTGGCGCATGTGTCTCATGAACTGAAGACCCCTCTGGCCTCCATTCGGGAAGGGTCGGAATTGCTTGGAGAAGAAGTGGTTGGCCCTCTTACAGGGCAGCAGCGGGAGATTGCAGCAATTGTCATTAAAAACAGCATCCAACTCCAGAAGCTGATTGAAAATTTATTCAACTTTAATACTCTCCTTGCTAAGGAGACTGTTCTGTACCGGGCTGAACTGACTCTGGACAAAATTGTGTCCGATGTTGTAGATGACCAGAAACCGGTTATTCTAAAAAAAGAATTATCCTTGGATATAAACCTGGAATCGGTTATTCTGCATGGTGACAGGAAACGGCTTTACACTGTTGTGGATAATCTTCTCTCAAATGCAGTAAAATTTACTCCTGCCGGCGGCACTATTGCAATAACCCTCGAATATCAGGATGATTCAGCGGTTCTTGATGTGAAAGACTCCGGCCCCGGGATTCCTGCAAACGAACATGAGAGGATATTTGAGCCGTTTTTTCAAGGGCAATCACCCAACCTCGGGCATATCAAGGGCACGGGGCTGGGTTTAGCTATTGCAAAGGAGTATGTTCTGGCACACGGGGGCGCCCTGGAACTGGTGCAGAATAATGAACCGGGCGCTCATTTTCGAGTGCATTTACCGTTAATATAAACGTTCACGGGCAGCAAAAAGGTTAATTACATTGATTGAATTTTCGAAAGCTCGGATAATAATTTTGATATTCCTTGTTTCGGCCCTTACCGGATGTGCGGGGCCGGCACCGTTTTCAATATTGGTTCGACAGGGCGACGCTGTTACCGATTTGGGGCTGATTCCACGAAGTTCGGAACCCGCCGCGGCTGATCAACAGGCTGATCAACCCAAGTACATTTGCTTTGCAGAACAAGAGCGCCACGCCCTGACTGCATATTATTATTATATCCAAATGTTTTCTCAGGATGAACTTAAAAATGAATACGATCTTGTCCTTGCTTATTTTAAAAAAGATAACAGCGATGATGACCGTTTGCGTCTGATTTTTTTATCGCTGCTGCCGGAAACACCATATAGTGATACAGAGTATGCATCCGAATTGCTGGCCGGTTTTCAAGGCGTGAATTTCGGAGGACGGTCTGACATTCTTGGGCTGATCAAGGTCCTTGACACATTGGTTTCAGAGCAGAATAAAACCGGGCAAAAGCTGGCACAGACACGGAAACATTTTGAAACTTTAAGGCGCAGCAGAATTGAAAACCGTGATGCGCTGAAAAACCTTACACTGAAGCTTGAAAAAGAGCAGGAGCAAAACAAAATCCTGTTACGGCAGTTGCAGGAATTGAAGAATATTGAGGAAATCATCACGGATAGGGAAAAGGTTGGTCTTCCCGAGGAGTAATAGAACAAAATGGCCGGTCAGAAATATAGAATACTGATAGTTGACGATGATCAGGATCTTTTGCGGCTGCTTTCAATGCGTCTGACCAGGGCCGGGTATGAGGTCAACGTTGCGCTGAGCGGGGAGCAGGCACAGGCCGTGATGCCCACCTTCAGGCCCCACGTTGTGATCACTGATCTGCGGATGAACGGGATGGACGGGATGGCGCTGTTTGATTCCATCAGGAGTGCAAATACTTCTCTTCCCGTAATCATACTTACAGCACACGGGTCTATTCCGGAAGCGGTTTTCGCCACAAAACAAGGGGTCTTTTCTTTCCTGACCAAGCCGTTTGACGGGAAAGAACTCCTTTTAGAGATTGAAAAGGCGCTCAGCCTGACCGGGGCCGGATTCGGCAGGGCCGAAGTGGACGTCAAATGGCGGAAAGACATAATTTTCAAGAGCCCGGTTATGGAGGATTTGCTGAACAAGGCAAAACTTGTGGCTGCAAATGATTCCAACGTCTTAATCACCGGGGAGAGCGGGACAGGGAAGGAACTGCTGGCAAAGGCAATCCACCTGGCAAGTCCCCGTTCTTCAAAACCGTTTGTGGCAGTGAACTGCGGCGCCATTCCGGAGGAGTTGCTTGAGTCTGAACTGTTCGGCCACATCAAGGGTTCTTTTACCGGGGCTGTGCAGAATTATACCGGTCTTTTCAGATCAGCCCATGGAGGCACGCTTCTTCTGGATGAAATAGGAGACATGCCTGTTTCACTACAAGTCAAGCTTTTGCGGGTTATCCAGGAAAAACAGGTGCGGCCGGTTGGGTCAACCAAATCGGTTAATGTGGATGTGCGAATCATTTCCGCAACTCATCACGATCTTGAAAAAGCGATTGAGGTCGGTGAGTTCCGTCAGGATCTTTTTTACAGACTGAACGTGGTTCCCATGGAAATGCCGCCTCTATCCGAGCGGCGTGAGGACATTCCTGTTCTGGTAGCGCATTTTCTGGAAAAACTCAATAAGCGTACCGAAAAAAAAATAACGGGATTTGCTCCGGATGCCATGGAAATGCTTCTTTCAGCGCCATGGCCCGGCAACGTCCGCCAGTTGTTAAATGTGGTTGAGCAGGCTGTAGTTTTTGCAATAACACCGGTTATTTCTGCAGATCTTCTAAACAGCACGATTCGGGAAAATCCCGATAAAATCCCAACCTTTTTTGAAGCGCGGATGGAATTTGAACGGGAGTATCTGGTAAGCCTGCTTCAAATGACAAAAGGAAATGTGACTCAAGCCGCAAAATTTGCATCAAGAAACCGAACGGATTTTTACAAAATCCTCCAGCGACATCATATCGCCCCATCCCTATTCAAAACCCCGTAAACGTCCCCCGGCACTGCATCCGGAGTCTCGCAGGCTCGCTTACCTGAACGTGATCAGGGTGGACCGGCATAGGACTACTATTGCCGGTCACCCTGACCACGTTCAGCTACAGCACTGGTGAACGTTTACGTCGTATAATCGGCCGAGACCGATTACAACGACGTTTACGGTCTGCTTTTATTTTTCGTCATTCGTCACTAGTCATTCAAAAACCATATAGCCTACGACTTCGTAAGCATGGTTTGTTTCCGCATCCTTGGAAGCTTCTTCTTCAATTCTGACTTCCGCCTGTGCCTGATCCTTGGTCATATAGCGGAGGCTCATGGTATCTCCTCCGTTTGTGGTCTGGGTCTCAGCAATAAAAGCCGGCCCTGTTGTAAAGATCTCCTGAAAGGTAATAGAAAACCATTTATGTCTAACTTCGGCGCCTGTACGGTTTACCTCGAAAGTCATGTCTCCCAGTTGTCCGGAAGAAGGCTCCCACGCGATATAGGAAACTGTTTCCGAGGCGTGGGCCGTGGTCAAGTCAAGTTCCTGTTTTTGGTGCTTATAGGAAAATCCGTCCGTGCTGATATCCCGTATACGCGCTGTAACACCATTCTCGCCGTTAAATGTGTTTATTGATGTGACAAGCACCGGTTGCACGTTGAACGACAGGTTGAAGTCAATCGCCTTGGACCATGTGACGCTTTGGGTTACGAACCTGCCTGCCTCAACATACGATCCATCGGCAAGTTCGTAGCTGCCCAGCTCCATTACTACATAGTTGACAGTCTCCGCCTCATGGATTCCGTCCAGATAATCCCATTCCTGGATTCGAATCTCAAAACCGGTTTCAGTTACATTTCTGATTCTTACCACGCAAGGATCGGAATCAACGAAACTAGGCGGCTTGGCCACGACTACCGGGTTAGCAAAGGTCTTTGTGAACAGCACCTCCGTCCATTCATGGGTTATTTCCACTTCACCTGTTTCCAGGGGAAGGAGATCCTGCTGGGTCTCTGTTGTGACCGTAACTGTAACCGAGGCCATGGACATGCCGCCCCGATTATCGGTTACGGTCAGGGTTGTGGTATAAACACCCGGTTCGGTGAATGTATGCTGCGCTGAAACACCGGCGCCTGTATTACCATCACCAAAATCCCAGGAATAAACAGTGATTTCTCCATCCGGATCATTAGACCCGCTTCCGTTAAAGCTCACAAGGAAAGGCACAGTGCCTTCAAACGCCCCGTCCGAGATGTCCGCGGAAGGCGGCTCGTTGGTCTGAGCCGGAGGCGTGGCTGAAATAACAACCGTTGTATGGGCGGAAGCCCCATCGTTGTCAATTACGGTCAGAACCACATTAAATACGCCGAATGTCGGGAATGTATGGTAGGCCACAGATCCGCTTCCGGTAGCGCCGTCACCGAAATCCCATGCATAGCCGGCAATATTGCCATCAGGATCATTTGAAAGGGTTCCGTCAAAATTCACGCCAAGTGGAGCTTCGCCTGAAGTCACGCTTGCGGAGACACTTGCGGTCGGGGACTGGTTCACCTGCGGCGTAGCGGTTACTGCAACCACAACCGAGGTGTCGGCAACACCGCTCTGGTCATCTGTAACTATCAGGTCAATAGTATATGTCCCGGCAACCTCGAATGTATGTTCAACCACTGAACCGTTTCCGATTTCACCGTCACCGAAATTCCACGCATAATTGGAAATCGTGCCGTCAATGTCACTCGATGCACCAGCGTCAAATGTCACTCGCAACGGCGCCTGACCGGTTTCCGTACTTGCCGATGCAGATGCGACAGGCGCATCGTTTACATTCGCGATATTGACTGTCACGGATGCAATGTTGGAATCCAGATTTCCATCATTTGCCTTGAATGAAAAGGAATCAATACCTGTTGCGTCAGAGTCGGGCACGTAGATATAATCGCCTGTGGATGAATTTGTAATCGTTACCTGTCCCTTGGAACCGTTGGTCGTGATTGAGTAGACCAGGCTGTCTCCGTCCTGATCGTCGGCAATTAAGGTTCCGCCTGCTTCAGTATCTTCCGTGGCTGCCAGATAGGCGCCATCCGCCACAGGGGCATTGTTTTCACCGTCCGGCTTATGATATTCGAACGGGAATTCCGTAGAGAAAACGCTCTCGTCCGAGCCTTCCCATGCCGTGACTGCAAATACCCTCCTTCCTTCCTCCAGTTCGATCAGGCAGGTTATTTCACGTGCTTCCGGATCATCGGTTTCACAATAAGGCACAGGCTCGCCGTCCAGGTATACCCTGAATCCGGCCGGGTCCGTGAGAACGCCGTTGTACTCCCAGGCAAGGGTCACCAGGGATTCATTCTCACCAGGGACGTTGACGATCGTTACTGTAACCGAACCTGTAGCGGATTCTCCCTGAGTGTTATTGATCTGATATATAAACGAATCGCTTCCGTAATAGTCCTGCAACGGCGTATATACCACGCTGCTTCCGCTGATCGCGGCTGTGCCGTGTGCAGGCGAACCTACGGAGGCAATGGTTAAGGTGTCTCCGTCCGGATCGCTGTCGTTTGAAAGCACGGCAATGGTGACGGAAGTGTTCTCGTCAGTGGTTGCAGTGTCGGCAGCGGCCGTTGGAGGATCATTTATCTGATTGATTGTGATGGACACGGAACCGGTCGCGGAACCGCCCTGGCCGTCACTGATCTCATAAGTGAAGGAATCACTTCCGTAATAGTCCTGCAACGGCGTATATACCACGCTGCTTCCGCTGATCGCGGCTGTGCCGTGTGCAGGCGAGCCTACGGAGGCAATGACTAGGGTGTCTCCGTCCGGATCGCTGTCGTTTGAAAGCACGGCAATGGTTACAGGAGTATTTTCGTCAGTGTTTGAAGTATCGGCAGCGGCCGTTGGAGGATCATTTATCTGATTGATTGTGATGGACACGGAACCGGTCGCGGAACCGCCCTGGCCGTCACTGATCTCATAAGTGAAGGAATCGCTTCCGTAATAATCCTGCGACGGCGCATAGACCACGCTGCTTCCGCTGATTGCAGTTGTTCCGTGGGAGGCGGTATTAACGGAAGCAAGGCTTAAGGCATCGCCATCCAGGTCGCTGTCATTTGAAAGTACGGAAATGGTTACAGCCGTATCTTCGTTGGTATCTGCTGAATCAGATGCCGCGGTTGGAAAATCGTTAATCAATGCAATCGTTACCGAGACAGTGGCTGTATTTGAATCCGCATTTCCGTCATTTGCCTTAAAGGTAAAAGAGTCGGTTCCATTGGCATTTGCAATCGGCACGTACTCAAAGGCGCCTGTTGAGGAATCGGTTATCGTAGCCAGGCCTTTGGAGCCGTTGCTGACAATGGAATAGATCAGGTTATCTTCATCCGGATCGGTTGCAACCAGGCACAGGGTAACCGCAGTGTCTTCATCTGTCTGCAGTGAAAGGGCGCTTGCCTCAGGGGCCGCGTTTTCTTTTACCTGGTACGTGAACGGGAATTCCGTGGAAAAAGCGCTCTCATCCGCGCCTTCATATGCAGTGATTGTGAATACGCCTGGACCTGGGTCAAGGTCGACTTCACATGTCAACTGCCGTGCATCCGGATCATTGGTTTCGCATCCGGGAATCCGGTTGCCGTCAAGATATACCTTAAAGCCTGCCGGGGCTGAAAGTGAACCGCTGTATTCCCAGTTAAAGGAGACCACAACATTTCCGGAAAATCCCGGATTGGTCCCCTGGCTGATCTCTGTTCCATCAATGATACCATCATTGTCGGAGTCGGGATCGAGGAGGTTGATAATTCCATCGCCGTCAAAATCGTCGTTCCAGTTGGAACCCCAGTAAGCCAGCTCATCTCCGTCGTTAATGTTGTCGTTGTCCGAATCCGCCTTTTCGGGATTGGTCCCGTAAACATCCGTTTCATCGGAGTCTGAAATTCCGTCACCATCCATATCCTGGGCAGCATAAGATAAAGGATATACTGAGGAAAAAACGCTCTCATTAACAGCATCAAATGCGGTAATCGTGAAATTATTAATACCTTCCTGTAATGCGACCTCACATGTCAACTGCCGAGCGGAAACGTCAAACGTTTCGCATCCGGGTATTTTGTTGCCCTCAAGGTACATCCTGAACCCCCCGGGTTCGGACAGTGTTTCGCTGTATTCCCATGTAATGTTAAGCTGGGAAGCCTGGCCTGCGGATGTGAACAGCAAGAAAAACAGGGTTGAGAAAAGCGGAATTGAAAATTTGGAGAATAGAGTGAAGGAAAAAATATTATTAAATCGTGACATAAAACAGGACATCATGGAACCTCCTGATATATTTTTTAATGATGACGTGCGGCACACAGCATCCAGGAGGCGCTGATCCGCCCGGTAGCCCCGCTGCCCGCCTTCCGGTAAGACCGTGGGAAGGGCCGGTGGCTTTGCGTCCCACCTTTTTTTTTCGGGTGGTTTGCCTTTTTCGAGCTTGCTTTGCATAACTTTTAATAATAGTATTCAGTAAAAAAATGCTAATGTTGCCATTTATAGTCGTTTATCATAAATTGGAATACTTAAGGAATGTGGAAATATATCAGGGTTTGCTCAGCCTTTTCTCGGTACGTTCTGATTTATGACCCAGTCAAGCCAGTCAGACTGTTTTTCCGAGAAGTCCTTTTCCTTTTTTTTAATAAAGTCGTCCATGAATTCAATACTGTCAAAAGACACTTTATAGTAGCCTTTTGAATATGCGCCGTGGCCGAGAAGAGCTACTTTTCCACTCTGATCCACACCGACCATGAGATCATGATTTTTAAAAATCGTTGAATTATCGACCGTTGAGACAGTTCCGAATTTTTCCGTTTGAATATTCTGATACATGAAATATCCAACGACCAGCAACAGCAGAACCGCGACCGATGAAATGATTTTTGTAGCTTGGCTGTACATTTGCGGGTTAAAGATATCCTTTGCAGAAAACGGCACATATTCGCCAATCGAGTTTGCGATGTCGGTCTCCCTGGCAAGAACCGGTTTCACTGCCATGCCTGAAAAGGCCTCCACGTCGGCAATGGCCTGATCATCCAGCGGATCCAGCATGGCCAGGTTCAATACCTTGTTTTTTTCAAGAGCCAACGGCAAAACGCTGTACTTCCGACACAGATATCTGGGCAACATCTTTTTTACTGCCGGAGAAAATTGATCTTTGATTGTTATGATCGGGACATCAAGCTGATCTGAAAGGGCCTCCAGAAGCTGGTCTCCCGTGATAACTTCCATTTTTATCAAAAGATAACCCACACGGCGGTTTCCCCCGACCTGCAGCCGGAGCGCCTGATCTATCTCACTTGGAGTTACCAAACCTTTATTAACTAAAATTTCGCCAAGGCGTTGTTTAATGGCCATTTTCATCTCCTTCCGGTACGAATTTTTTTCCAGGATTAAGGGGTTCGTTCAAAAACAACTTCACATATTAATAGTTCGCAATGATCCACAAGAATATTATATCAACTTTTCAGATTAATACTAATTTTAACAAAAAAAATTTTTGTCCAACCTCAAGACCGGTCTTTTTTTTGTCAGGCTGGGGATTTGACGACCGGATAATCAAACTCGCCGACACGACCCCGGCGTGGGTATATCCTGCCGGCTTGGTCGACCCCTGTTCCATTATCGACGAGATTCTCAGGTTTCTTGAAAAAAATCGGATTTCACGAATTGATCTGGTTGGCTGGTCCATGGGCGCAAACCTGGCACTTGACTTTGCAAGGGCTTACCCGGAAAGGATGGCTTGTCTTTATCTGGTTTCCATGCGCCGGGAATGGCCTGATTCGGAAATCGAACAGATCCGGGCGGAACTTGCGCGCGACCCGGTACCGTTTCTTATTTCTTTTTACAGAAAATGCTTTCTTGGTTACAGAAATGCCTACAATCGGTTTGTTTCCGAGTTTCAGGAAGACTATTTAAATGATATGAATATCAGCATACTTAATAATGGTCTTGATTATCTAAAGCAGGTAAATGTGGATGATGTCCGGATTGATCTCAAGGCAGGAATGGAGGTACATATGATTCACGGCAGGAGGGACATAATCACGCCAATAGACCAGATGCCGGCGCTTTCGGGAGCCGGGCGTGAAATCCTGGATCAGGATGGGCATCTTCCTTTTTTGTCGCGGAATTTTTCTCTTTTAGGGGAAAGGCGGAAAAAAATTATCTGTGGCAGGTTTTCCCGTGCTGCGGATACGTATGACGATTATGCGCCGGTTCAGCGGGAAACCGCGCTTAAGTTGGCGGATTGGCTTGATCCGGGCATGAAAACGGAATCTATTCTGGAAATCGGGTGTGGTACAGGGAATTTCACGCTCTTATTGGCCAAACGATTTCCAGAGGCTGATATCCTTGCGCTTGATTTTTCTAAAGCCATGATTGAAATCGCTGAGCGTAAACCGGTATCATACGGAAATGTCCGATTTGAGTGCCGGGATGCGGAACATTTCCTGGCACAGACTAACAAATCCTATGACCTTATTGCATCAAACACCACAATGCAGTGGTTTGAAGCGATTGATACGGCGTTTGCCAGGATTTCGGATCGACTGAATAATAACGGTCTCTTTTTATGCTCTATTTTCGGGCCCGATACCATGAATGAACTTGGCAAGGGGCTGGCGTCTCTAAAAGAACGAAAAATCAGAATCGTGTCGGAACGATTCCGCGCAAAGGATGATCTAAAAGGCCTGCTTGAAAATTGCTTTGCGTCAGTGAAAATCAAAGAGTTTCGTATAATACGGGAATATGATTCATTGCGTGATCTCCTGACAACTATTAAAAAAACCGGTGCAGCCGGGTGGAGGGACTCTTCGGAGCCTGTACTGACCAGGGGACGCCTTGAGCGGCTGGATAAGTGGTTTGCCGAACAAAACCAGGGGTATCATGTCACCTACCAGATTTTTATTATCAGGTGCTCAAAATGAGTCCGGCAGATAATTCTCACATTCGGTCAAGAAACACTCTCTTTGTTACCGGAACCGACACGTCTGTCGGAAAAACCCATTTCTGCGCTCTATTTCTGGCTTTTTTAAAAAAAAGGGGCATAGATGCCGGTTATCAGAAATGGGTGAGCGCAGGAGGCGAGCCTCCGCCTGATCTTACTCATGTCATGCAGGCCGCGGGAATGACACCCGATCCGGCTGAACTGGAACAGCAGGTTCCGTTCCGATTCAGCCTTCCTGCTTCCCCTCATCTGGCAGCGGAAATGGAATACCGTGAGGTTGATCCTGATATCATCATTAAACGCTTTCGCGAAATGTCGCAGAAACACGAAGTCCTTATTATAGAAGGTATAGGCGGGCTCTTGGTCCCCTTGCGCCGAAACCTGTTGCTGGCTGATCTGCCGGCCAGGCTGAAACTGCCCACCCTGATTGTGGCTAGAAGCGGGCTCGGCACCCTGAATCACACTCTCCTTACATTAGAAGCCATGAGAAACCGAAAAATTCCCATTTCCGGAATCGTATTTTCCGACACAACAAGAGATGAGAATAAAATACTGGTCAGGGACAATATGCAAACCATTGCTGAAATGGGCAAGGTAACCGTGTTTGGCCGAATGGAGAGATTTTATGATGAGGATGAGGCAAATGCAGCCTTTTCGTCAATTGGTGAGGCTGTTTTAAGAAAAATGCGTTAATAAGGATACTGTCCGGATTCGTGGGGTGCAATACAAAAAAGTGACACCAGTAAGATAATGTAAATATGGCGCTAATCAGTTTCAACATTAGGGGCACCGTGCCGTGAACGTGCTCGTGAACGAAAGCTTGTCCCGCCTTAAGTGGGTAACCTAATGACATCTCTTTCCCGTCGACTGACAACTGATAACTTTTAGCCTGTTGTCGTTTCCTCGAAATATCCTTTTATTCCCCATTCCAGGCTCTTGCCCTGTACCCCATAGACTCCGTCCACTGGATCGTAGTAAAGGATGTTGTCTTTGACTGACTGGCCCAGGATATCCCGCTGTGCAGGATCAAGAGCCTCGACTCCTAACACCGGCTGATTAACAAATTTCTCAAGCAGCTTTTTCCGACGTCCTTCAACATCACGAAAAAACCAGTCTGCGATCATGGCCACCATTTGCCGCTTTAGCTTTGCCACAATATCGTCCAGGTTGTATTGAAACAATTCTTCAAGGATATAATGAATCTCCCAGGCGCTGCCGCCGACGGTCTCCCATATTATTTCGATC
>JAYEGR010000090.1:0-11984 GCA_034659175.1 Thermodesulfobacteriota bacterium
AACGTGCCGGTCACCGGCGGCGGCTTTTTGCCGTCCGGTGGATTTGGTTGTTAACATTTTTTATTCGTTTTGTTCATATTTAGTGTAACTAATATAATCTACTTCAAAATCATCATCAAAGTTTAGAATCGGAATAATAAATTTTTTTTTGGGTTTGATATAAACTTGAGCAAATCCAACTTCTTCAAAAGAAAAAATCACCTCCCACTGAGTAAAGGTATAGTTTGTATCTACTCTATTCAGATTACTTCCTAACAAGGATGTTGGTAACCCAAATGCATTTAAAGATGATTCCCTTGAAAGTATCTGTTCCATTTGCTTACTAGCGAAGATTTCTGCCAGATTATTCTGCCTAGTAAGATCCCATAATGCCAAAACAGGAATAAAAAGAACAGTAATAAGTATGAATAAATAATATTTTTTCTTTAACATGATTTATCACCGATAGCTGACTTAATCTTCATTGGCAAGGAGGAATAATTTTTATCATTAAGGGAGCGACCTATTGGACATGTTGCCTCATACAAACGATCATCTTGTGCCTCCTTTTCTAACCACATTGCAAACTTTTTTCCGATCCATCCATATCGATAGCCTATAACGATACCAGCCATGGCATGCTGTACTTGATTATATGGGTCCCGCAAGTTGTGCTTAAAACCGGAAGCTCCTGCAATATTTCCAGCGAAATATGCGCCTCTACTACGACAATCTGTCATGTTTGCACCTATAAGTACGGCCTCAAGGTCACCAATCAGTGATTCCGCAGGATTGGGCAACTTATTTACAAGCTGAACCGCATAGGTCGTTATGGAAACAAGAATTTGACATCTATTTGACTTCTTGAATTGACTCATTGAATAAAGTTTGGCATTGTTAACAAAGTATAGTTTTACTTAATTTTGACTTTTTTTATTTATTATATTTCCTCCTGAAATGGAGAAATAGGCTTAAGTATTTTTTTTATGCATCTAATGTTGAGACGAAATGGTAACTTATCAATACTTTGTTAACAATGCCTAAAGTTTTAGTGAGTTCCTTTTTGAATGTGTTTTAGGTCCCACGATTTGCATAAAATTTGCCATGCTTTTCTCCTTTGGTCTTAAAAATGGGCTACCAACTTAAAGCGGGACACTTTCCGCCATTCCGGCTTTATGGCAATTCCAAAATCAAGCAAAATTTGAGGAGTTGCTAACTGGTTGAATTTACAGGCTGTCCCGCCTTACGTTGGTAGCCTTGGTCTGCCATCATCTCTGCCTGGTGTAGGAATACGTGGCATCTGTCGATGTTTTCAAAAAAATCTTGGTATTTCCAGCATATACTATGGAATCAGTTATCATTTGCAGGTTGTTGCTTAATGATATTACCTACAACATTAAACAAGAGTTGACCAGAGATATTCGGTTATGCTATAGGCATTCTAACCATCTGCGCTGAAGGCTTTTAGACTGAAGGTTGAAGGTAAAAACTCGTCACCCCTTCTATCTTCCAAGGACACTTCCGTTGGGCGCGTGCAGATGGGTCCGCCTTGAAACTAATTTACCTGTTTCCTCACATCCACAAAAGGGTTAAACTTTACTTGTCACTTCCTGACCATCTGGAAAAACTGCATGTTTATTCCAAGATAAAATATGGGATGCACCCAAGGGCCTTTGATAATTCTGTGACAAATGGAACTGAGAGAAAAGGTATACTTCCATCAGCAATTCCCGACGTATTTTTAGTTTCCATGATGAATCATCATAATCATCATCTGTTACTATCTGATTTTACAGATGTTCAGTGCTAGTTAAAGGGAATATGGAAGCCCTGCCTCGTCCTTGCACTAAACGGAATGCGTAATTTTGACCTCACTGCTGAGATCAGTCAGCAAATCCTTAACAAACTGGGAATGCTTCCCATGCCATTATAGGCCCGGACATGAAAATCGCCATATTCTGCCAACATAGGGCGCTACGTTTTTATCCCCTGTTCAAACGCGTTTTACTGTTGTTTGTAGCTTTATTGGCCATCGCAGTCGGGGTCAGCGGCTGCTACAGCCGTTCAATGCGAATCGAACAAAACGCTGCCTTTTTTCAATCTCTGCCCGAATCACACCAGGAGATTATCAAAGCCGGGAGAATCACCCTCGGATTTACCCCAGAGGAAGTCTATCTCGCCTGGGGCAGTCCGTATGACAAAATTATCAGTGAGACTGGACAGGGAGTGCGAGTGACTTGGATATACACCCGCATCCATACCAGCACATTTTACAAGACAACACGAACATACAACCCGAAACGGAAAAGATGGGAATATGAGGAGGAGCCTCATCGGCGCCATCGTGAATATGTGGCACGGGAGGTGTCGTTTGTTAATGGTCAGGTAGAGGACTGGACGATCTACGAGAAAGGATTTCCTTATTATCGTTAAGGCATTTATGCCCCTTGTATGGTCTTTTTATTAAAAAAAAATACAAATAAGAGAACGACAAGCAAAGATTAGGGGTAAGGTCTTGAAATATAAGATTTTTCAAGACCTGACCCAAATATTGTGCTTTCTGTAAATTAAACGTAACCGTTTAGATGGGTTCCCTATTTAGCAGACTCCTCCGCATGTAATCGTTCACCCCATATGTGCACCCTTAAGGGCATAAATTTCGCGGACTGGCAAACTATAGTAAAACTATGTGAATCAGACTGATCGTATCCCAAGGGCACTTTCGTTGGGCGCGTACAGATAGGGTCTGTGAACGATTACAATTAAACAGATATTAGAGGTTAAAATTGGTAACTGTTTAAAGGCCCTGCGTCTCTTTGCGGCTTGACATTTCTTGACATTCTCGGCTATGTTTCTGTCGGCATTTTTTTGGGTTGAAACAGACACAAGTGATCGTGTCGTAAAAAGTTTCTCTGGAATTGGTGGGTTTCTGTTATGTATCATGGGCTTGGTAAATTTATTATCCTTTGGAAGTGGTTGTTTACTAAACAGGTAACATCTGCGGCTATTGATATCACAGGCAGGTGTAATCTCAGGTGTCTGCATTGCTACTGGTGGGAACAGGACCACCCTGGGGAACTGAGCGATCAGGAGATGATAGATTTTATGAAAAGCCTCAGGGCAAAGGGGCTGAGAGCAGCGATTCTATATGGGGGGGAACCTACGCTCCGCCTGAATGTCTGCCGGGCTGCCACTGAAATTTTTGATGCAACACTGATATTTACAAACGGGACCAACGGCATGCCTGCCATTGATAATGGCCAGTGGGTTGTATCTCTTGACGGTGACAGAGAGGTAAATGATCTGATCCGGGGAGATGGCGTTTATGATCTCGTGGTAGAAAACCTGAAAAAAGCCCCCACCCCCCCGATTGTCCATATGACTATATCCCGGTTGAACCAGGAACGTATCGATGATTTTGTGAAAGCAATGGTAGCGCTTCCCATCAGGAAAATAGGGTTTTCCTTTTTCACTCCCTCTCGAGTGTCGGACAGCTCCAGGTTTTTCATACCTCTTGCGGATCGTGACAATCTCGTGGCCCACCTTCTGGTTTTGCGGGAAAAATACGGGGAAAAAATTGGTTTCACGCCTGCCATGGCCCGTCAATTGCTCACCAGCGGCGTTTTTTTCAAATGGAACAGCTATTCCTCCTGTCCGGTCAGCAAAAGAGTCCGGTGTTTCAAGTCAAACGGCAAGCCCAAGGCCTGCACCTACGGCAATGACGCAGACTGTACAAGATGCGGATGCGCCGCGGTCGTGGCGTATCGAGGCGCTTTTTCTCCCCCGAATTACCAGACTATCAAACTGATATCCGACCTTATGGCATGAATATCGCACTGGAAAAATGCGTTAAAGCGCCTAAAAGGATAGGGACGAAATAATTCCACATTTTAATCTGTCCAGGAGTCATTACTTACAATGAACAAATCAAAACAGATCCCACGTGATCCTGTTTGGTACCCGTTTACGCAGATGCAGGAATTTTTAGATGAATCCCCTCTGTCGATTGCTTCTGCCGATGGATGCCGGCTTACAGATGAACAGGGTAACACGTACGTGGATGGCGTCTCCTCCCTGTGGGCAAATATTCATGGTCACCGGCATCCGCGGATCGACGCGGCTGTACGTGAACAATTGAGCCGTGTCGCCCACTCCACAATGCTAGGGCTTACCCATTCAAAAGGCATCGATTTGGCCAGGCGGCTTGTGAAAATTACGCCTGAAAATCTGACCAGGGTCTTTTATTCCGATTCAGGCGCAACCGCTGTTGAGGTCGCGCTCAAAATGGCCTACCAGTATTGGCAGCTTAAGGGCGAGACCAGGCGGCGCCATTTTTTAAAACTCTCGGACGCGTATCACGGAGACACCATCGGTTCATCATCCCTTGGCGGGATTGCCACGCTTTACAAACGGTTTGACCGTCTCCTGTTCGACACGGTTACGGTGCCTTCGCCCCATCTGTACCGCCACCAATTCGGCGATGTAAGCGATGAAGAGGCAAAGGAAAAATATTTTGCCTTGACTGCCGAACTTATTGAAAAACACGCTGATGATGCCTGCGCATTTTTCATAGAGCCGATCATCCAGGGCGCCGCCGGCATGATCGTACACCCTGAGGGATACCTGAAACACGTGAGGGATTTGACCAGAAAGAATAATATTCTCCTGATAGCTGACGAGGTCGCTGTTGGATTCGGACGCACAGGCAGGATGTTCGCCTCTGAATGGGAAGACGTCTCCCCGGATTTTATCTGCCTTGGAAAGGGAATCACAGGCGGCTATCTCCCTCTTGCCGCGACTCTTACAACCGAAGAAATATTTTCCGCGTTTCTGGGCGACTTTTCTGAACTCAAGACATTTTTTTACGGCCACACGTATACGGGCAATCCGCTCGGGTGCGCGGCCGCGCTTGCATCCCTTGACCTGTTTGAGGAAGAAAAGACACTCTCTGATAATGTGTTCGGCCCAAAGGCCGAACGTTATTCAGACGGGATGAAAATGCTTTCCGAACTGCCCCACGTGGGATCGGTCCGATACCGTGGACTAATGGGCGGAGTGGAGATTGTAAAGGACAAGGACTCCGGGGAGCCATATCCCTTTACCGAAAGAATGGGTAACAGGGTGATTCTTGAAGCAAGGAAACATGGTGTAATAGTACGGCCGCTCGACAACGTAATCGTGCTGCAGCCCCCGCTCGCAATCTCCCTGGATGAGCTGGACATCCTCTTTAATGGTGTTAAAATGGCAATCATGAAAATTACGTTACGTAACCCGTAATTTACTTCACATTAACAGTAATGTACAAATCCCCTTGTCCGCCTGCGAAACGTTTACCTTTTCCCTTAAGGCGGAGACGTGTGTCCGGTCTGGTTTTGGGCGGGATTTTTACAAGCAGTTTATTAACCGCTTTTCCCTGATCAATGCGGATTTTTACCTCGGTTCCGTCCATGGCGGCTTGGCGCGGTATGGTGAGGCTGTAATTTATGTCATTATCACGCGTCCCTGAGTTGCTCGACTCTCCATCGGGCAGGGCCTTTTTGTTTCCATCCAGAATGCCGGTGATGGTTTGCCCGATTCGTTTTAAAATCGACCCAGGTTTGATCTGAATGGCCTCAGGCCGGTCTTTGTTGATCAGGGTTTGCGGTCTGTTGATCTTTGAACGCATGGACCCGAACGGACCAAAGACAAAAAAACCTCCAAACACAAAACCGCGGCCTCCAAAGAAAGTATCGCTGAAAAAACGCTGGTCAAAACGGATCCCCGACTTTTCAAATTCCCTGAAAAGTTCCTGAAAAACCTGGTGAAATCCGCGGTTATTGAAAAGATCCCGTAGTATTTCTTCCTGGGTGTAATTGAATCCCGGCCCGGATTTCATTTCCTGTGATCCGCTATTTTGAAATCGGTCGTACTCAGCATGTTTGGCAGGATCGGTAAGCACTCCATATGCCTCGGCGATTTCCTTAAAAAGCTCCGCAGCCTTTGGATTACCCTGGTTGCGGTCCGGGTGGTATTTGAGAGCCAGAGTCCTGTACGCCTTTTTAATCTGTTCCAGCGTTGCCTTTTTTGATACGCCGAGCAGTTTATAATAGTCTTTCATGATCTAATTGGGATTAAGGTGGTGGGGTGGGGGACTTGCTGTAGAAAATAAGCCATGGATGAACTTTGCAATATCCTGCCGACCGCACTAAGATAACATCTTTTTATTGCGGTTGAAATCAGATATTGATTTTATTATTTTTGAATCCTACAACCTGGGAGGTATGTTGTGTCTGATCGTAAAATTGCTCCTGTTGAAATCAACGGCAAAACCATCTGGATTGAAGTTGAAGAGATTGATGTCTTAAAAGGGGAATCATCGGAAGGTGGCAGGGAACATCCTTCAGATTTACGTCCAACCGCAACGCCTACCGGCGCATTGGATGAATTGAAGGATAAAGCCGCAAGCGTTGGAGATACGCTGGAAGCTATTGTGGGAACGATTGGGCGAGGCATTGATAAAATAAGCCCCCATGAATGGTCGGTCGAAATTACTATCGGTTTTGCGGGGGAGAACAATATTCCGTTTCTGGCAAAAGGCAGTGTTAATGGCGGTGTCAAAGTAAAGGCTATGTGGAAAAAGAACACGGAAAACAGATAAGAAAGGTGATGATTCATCATGAAACAGTTTGATATTATAGTCAGCCTTTGGAACGGTTCACCAAATAATGGTAAATATCTTGGCTGTGGAGTTTGTATTGCTCCTGATCGCATTCTTACCGCGAAACACCTTGTCAAAGACTTTCTCCCTACGAATATCTTTGCCGGCTTGATCCCTGATCGCGACAGTGGATTGCCGGTGAAACATATGGAATTGCATCAGGAACGAGATGTTTCAGTCCTGACTTTGGCACGGGTGCACAAGAAACAGGCCATACCTTGTAATCTGACTCCAAGTCTGAAACAAGGGAAGGACATTCAACTACTGGCGTATAATAAGACAGAGAAATGTACAAAAGGGCCGATTAAAGTTGATTTGTCCAACTGGGTCAAACCATGCGGATGGGAATTTCATACCCAACCGGTTCCAGGTATGAGCGGCGGTGCGGCACTGCGGAAAGGGCAATTGGTAGGCATCATTCAGGCCAGAGATAATACGGAAAATTCCGGGATTATTATCCCCCTTGATGCGATCAAAGATTTTCTGGCGCCTTTTTTACGCAAAACTTCAGTCAGGCCTGAAGAAAACACCGCATTCCGCGAGCTTCCCAGGGAAAATGGCAGCAGTTTCAAGGCCCAAATCGCACGGCGCATCCAGCGTGAGCTGCGGCACCAGGATGCGGAACAGTTGCGAAAAGGCTTGCTGGAAGAGCTTGGCATTGATGAAAAGAATGCAGAAAAAGCCTCGTCCCAACTGGCCGATAAACTCCTTGCCAAAGAAGTGGATAAAGCCATCCGTGATTACCTGGTGTCTGTTACCATAGACTGTATTTATAAGAGAGGCCTGCGCTATGAAGAAAGCCGGGACAAAATTGACGGGATTAAAGAAATTGCAGAGGAACTTCTCGGCTGGCTGGTTTTGTCCAGTGTGGATGAAAAGGCAATTGCCGAACTTCTACCGGACGGGTTGGCGGGCGATTCTCTTTACTTTGTCCTGGGGCATGGCACCCTTGGCGGTGTGGAACTGGCCATGTCCGGACGTTTTCACCGCAAGGCTGAATGGTTGGCTAAAGAAAGCCCCTCTGCTCAGCAGAGTCCCTACCATGTTCACGTTGATCCACGATATTTTACTGAAACCGACAATGAGACAGTAAGGAAATTGCTCCTGGAAATATGGAACAAGGTCTTTGACAGTCCTGAAAAACAGAAGAAAGAGAGTGAAGAACTCACTGCCCGGGAGATTAGATCATTGAACGAAACCCTGCGTGATTTGCGTAAGCGGAAAAGGGATACTGAACATTACTACATTGCTTTCCACCTGGAAACTGTTGAGCCGGAAATGGTTAAAGAGATATTCCGGAAATTGCTTTCTAAACTCAACCAGATGACAGTTGTAGAATTCGGGTCACAGGCGGGAAGTAAGGTGCTGGTTATGGATGAGGAAATGGTGATTGCCGCTATTAACGGCTTTTATCGGGCTGTTAACAAACAGGACAAATCAGGGGAGTAGATAAGCCAAATGAAATGCCGAAAAAAGACAATGCCTACAATAAAGATTAACTGCAGATACACGCTGCCGGCCCGCAACAGCCTGCAGGAAACCGTACATGTATTTGATGATCGCACCCGCAACGCTGTTGAAGCAGCGTGGACTTCAGGGCGGCCTTTGCTGGTCAGGGGCGATCCCGGCACTGGAAAAAGCCAGCTTGCCAGGGCAGTGGCCAGCGCAACCGGATGGCAGTTTATTTCCGAGGTAATTAATGCCCATACTGAAATACAGGATCTCTGGTATCATTTTGATGCCGTGGGCCGCCTTGGCCAGGCCCAGATCCTCAGTGCGATTACTCCGTCCGAATCTCTCAAGCCAGAGAAACTCCCGGAAGCGCTTAACCCTGAAAAATTTCTGAGTCCCGGCATCCTGTGGTGGGCGTACGACTGGCACACGGCCTGGAAGTATTACAAATCAAGCGATTACCCGCATTATCACCCTGATCCCGAATGTGATAAACTCCCTGCCGGCATTGTGCTGCTCATTGATGAAATCGACAAGGCCGGCGCCGATCTTCCCAACAGCCTGCTTGAAACGCTGGACATGGGCAGGTTCCGTATTCCCTGGATCAACCGGATCGTTGGTTGTCACAAGGAGGACAAAACATCAGTCCGTCCACTGGTCATCATCACCACCAACGAAGACCGTCAGTTGCCGCCCGCCTTTGTGCGCCGCTGCCTGGCGCTGCATCTCGAACTGCCCGGGAAACGTGAGGACCTGGTTCTATACTTGACAGAACGGGGTAAACAGCATTTTATTAATGAACATGAGGAACCATTTTTTGACGACAAGGTGATGGCTGAAGCCGCCGGCGAACTTTTCAATGACCGGCAGAGAGCCGGGGAATTGGGGGTGATGCCGCCGGGGCAGGCGGAATACCTGGACATGTTGCGTGTTTTATCCGAATTGTCGTCGGATACGGATGAACAGCTCGAGAAACTCGGGCAGATAAAGAATTTTGTCTTACGCAAGCATCCGGGCATGAAGCAGGATGAACAATCCGAAGAATCACGGCCAGGGGACCAGGAAAGGTGAAAGCTCTGGTCAGCCGGGCGGATTTGCTCGCCTATCTCGTGGATCATAAGGATGTTGATCTGCGGAGTATTGCCGATTGCTTCGGGTTTGACCGGACAATGCCGCCCAGCCGCCGGACACCGGATATACCGCAAAAAACTGTTCAGGCTAAACCGGCCAAAGCTGAAGAGCCCCGGAGGCGGGAATCAAGACCTCGGGAACGTTTTTATTATCTTTCAAGTATTCAGCCCAGCGAGCTGGTCCCTGAAGTGAGGCAAGGGCGGACCCTTGAACTCCCGGACTGGTTTCAGGATAAAAGTCTTCCACCGCTTGATGTCCCGGCCCTTAAACAAAGTGACGCAGAGCCGCCGGATCAACAGCCCTTGACCGCATGGGAAAAGATATGGCCGGTTTTGAGCCGGATCCTCGGTGAAAACACAAGGAGTAAGCAGCCGGATATATCACGATTGGTAAAGCTTGTTGCCAACGGCCATTTCTCGGCAAGGATTCCGTATCAACAGCATACAGGCTGGACAGCCACTGCCTGGGTGTTGCTGGATTTTCCGGAGCGATTGAAGCTCTTTGGCCACGATTATCAGGCCTTGATTAAATCCCTGAAGAAAATGAGAGGCGAGACCGGCCTCCATGTCCGGCAAATCAAGGATTATCCGGGCGGCAAGGTAATGATGGGAACAGGTAAAAACAGGAAAATTATGCCCTGGAAAATGCCTGCGCCCGGAGAACCCGTCCTGATTTTAGGGGATGCGGGTCTGCTTGATGTTTCTCCAGCCACTCATGAGCAATGGCTGAAATTCGGTGAAAGGCTAAAGGCAGCCGGTTGCGTCGTGTATCTGCTGACACCTTTGCCCGCGCGTTATCTCTCGGCAAAGCTTGTCAGCCTGTTCCGGTGTATCTGTTGGTACAGGGACAGTAATCTGCGGGTTATTACCGGTGCAAATGATGAGAAAAACGCTGAAAAGGCTATGCGGTCGGACAGGGACAAGGTTGCCGGAACCCTGCTGCCATGGTTGTCCGCGGGCCTGCTGATTGAACCCGAGTTGTTGCGCTCGGTCTGCCGTTTGTTGTCGCTACATAAAGAAGAGGCCTATGATGCCGGGGTTGAAGCCCTCTGCTGGACGGGCGCCGATGTGGAACGATCCAGCCTTGGTTTTCGTTTTCATCATGATAAGATTGTACAATACCGGGAACAGTTGGCCAGGCTGGCGCGTGACAACCCGAAACTGGCCTGCCGGGTATATACTCTGTTTAAACGCCATCACAGCCACAGGGAACCGTTCGAGTTTGCACAGGAAGTTGATGTGCTGGTAAACACAGGGGCAATTGAAAAAGATGCCCTGGCGGATCGCGTGGAAATTTTCTGGAAACAGCGGGTTAAAGCCCTGGCAGCGCAATCTGACACCATGTCCGCCCTGCGTCATTGCTGCTATTACGTTTTACAGCGTCAAACAAGGCAGGCTAAAACGCGTCAGGGTATATCTTCATCTCTGTGGGCCATACTGCATAAGCAATTGAAACGGGATGAGCCGATGCCCAAATGGTTAAATCTGGAAATGGCGGCGCCTTTTTTAAACCAGAGGCTGGAAAGCGCAGACTGGCTGGCTGTACAGCGGGGGGAACAACTTTACCTGGCTACCCGTCCAATGTTGGATAAGGGACAAAAAAACGGCCTGAAATTACACTCCACCCCGCTTTATTCATTTTCCTCGCCGGTTTCGTTGTTGGTTGAAGAACGTAGGAATAAACAGGAACAGTGGGATCGGTTTGACCGGCAGCTTGACCCGGAAAATGGACTTTGGCTGCCCTTGCTGACGGGACAGCGCAGGATTCACGCCAATGGCAGGGTGTACACGCTCTCGGAATTGGTTTTGCCATCCTGGGCAAGCGGGATTGGTCGGGATGAGCAGGGGTTGTTTGTAGAGATTCACTGGCTGGGTTTGATCCATCGTCTTTATTGGCAAAATCCGACCACCGAGGCTGAAGGGCGTTGGGAAGGCGATGGGCCTGCTGGTGTGGACGAATACGGACTCTATGGTGACCTGGAGGTCAAGGGCGTTACCCAGCGTTTTCGCTGGTGTGAGCCTGGAACGTTTCTCATGGGCTCGCCCGAGGATGAACCGGAGCGTTATGATGATGAGACATTGCATGAGGTCACCCTGACCCGGGGATTCTGGCTGGCGGATACCACGGTGACCCAGGAGCTTTGGCAGGCGGTAATGGGGGAGAACCCCAGCGAATTCAAGGGCGCCGACCGTCCGGTTGAACAGGTGAGCTGGGAGGATGTACAGCGGCTTATGGAAAAATTGAATAAGCTTGTCCCTGAGCTGTCCGCACGTCTGCCGTGGGAGGCGGAGTGGGAATATGGGTGCCGGGCCGGGACGACCACGCCTTTTTCCTTTGGCGGGAATATAATGACCGATCAGGTTAACTATAATGGTAATTATCCCTACAACAAGAGTGAAAAGGGAGCATATCGTGAGCAAACCGTTGAGGTGAAAAGTCTGCCCTGCAACAACTGGGGTTTATACGAGATGCACGCTAATGTCTGGGAGTGGTGCCGAGACTATCATCAGGACGATTTGTCAGACAAGCCGGTTGTTGATCCGCATGGCCCTGAAACCGGCGAGTTCCGCGTTGTGCGCGGCGGTTCGTGGATCAGCTTCGGCGGGTTCGTTCGTTCCGCCTTCCGCTACTGGAACGACCCGGCCGCCCGCTCCCGCAACCTGGGCTTTCGCATGGCCCGAGGTCATTGAGTTCAAGTAAATCAGGGCGGAGCAGAGAGCAGTCC
>JAYEGR010000091.1:0-11942 GCA_034659175.1 Thermodesulfobacteriota bacterium
ACTAACACAGTATTGCGCGGCTGTTTTGGATCAAACAGTACACGGGCTCCATCCATAAGTCCAAGTGAATCAAGCCGATTGAGATTCACATTGCCCTGCCCCCTGAAAATAGATTCATCAGCCACGGAAACAGAAATTTCTTTTTTTCCCGTCCCCTGTATGCGGGACAAAATTTCACGCGTCCTCTTAAACATCATCCTGGAAAGAACCAGTTCTCCGAATGCCGGGTGATAAGGCCCTGCGAGAAGATTCTCCTCAAGAGAAGACGATGGCTGGAGCCCCATCCGTACAATTCTGATTCCATGCCTGTCAAAAACCCTTTTTAATCCGGCAGCCAGAGCCACGGCCCTGTTCAAGGAAAGCGGCCTGTATTTACCTGTTTTATAAAGATTTGCCAGTCCGCTGCCCCTGACAACCAGGGTCGGATATATTCTTACAAAATCGGGTTTCAGGCTCGCAAGACGACGGGCACCGGCTAATAGCCCTACCGTAGTCTCGCCAGGTAGTCCGATCATCAACTGCCCCGCGACTTTCAAGCCTGCCTGTTTTAAAATATCAAAGGCTGACTGAATCTGGTCATCCGTGTGACCCCTCAGGCTTTTTGCAAGTACCGTCGAATCCATGGACTGGACCCCAAGTTCGACAATGCCCACGCCCCTGTTTTGCAAAAAGGCCGGAGTTTCGTGATTTATGTAATCCGGCCTTGTGGAAAGCCTGACAACTTTTACCTTGCCTTGGTTTAAAAAAGGCTGAACAGCGCCAAGCAACTCCTCCTGCCTCTCCCGAGGCAGTCCTGTGAAACTGCCCCCGTAAAAAGCGACCTGTACCTCGCTTTCAGGATGTTTCCTCGGCCATGAAAGTCGTTTGATTATCTCCTTTTCAACATCCCCTGCCGTGATTCGCCTGCCCGTATCGCCGGCTCCGCCTGCAATAACGTACTGGTTGCAGAAAATACAGCGGTGCGGGCACCCCTGGTGTGCAATAAAAAGTGGAATAACAAATGGAGGCATAGGTAGTGGTTTTAGCTGTTTGCCGGCATTAAGCCGAATATTTACGTAAATGTTTACAGGCACTGCAGGGCTGATGCCGCCGCCTTTTGCTCAGCCTCTTTTTTACTCCCGGCAGTTCCGAAAGCCAAGGCTTTACCGCGGAACTTTACACATACAGTAAAGACCTTGTCGTGATCAGGGCCTTCCTCTTTTTCAACTTTATAGACCGGCGCATGGTTGTACTTCTCCTGAAATGCTTCCTGCAGTCTGCTTTTAAAATCGGAAAGATACATTGCCTCTTTCTGTTCGGCAATCCGGGAAACAAAATGTTTCTCAATAAAATTATTTGATGCCTCATATCCCCGGTCCAGGAAGATAGAGCCAATGACAGCCTCGTACGTACACGCAAGAATAGACGACTTTTCCCGACCGTTGGATGCATCCTCACCCTTGCCGAGCAAAAGATATTTTCCGAGTCCGATAGCTTTGGCCATGACAGCCAAATGACCTTCATTGACCAACCCGGACCTCAATTTGGTTAGTTCTCCTTCGTTCATTTCCGGAAAACGCTCAAACAGCATATGACCCACAGTGAGCCCCAGCACGGCATCCCCGAGGAATTCCAACGTCTCATTGTTCAGACCAAGCGATCTGCCCTGTTCATACGCATAGGACTTGTGAAGCAATGCCTGCTGCAGAAGGGTCCGGCATTTGAATTCGTACCCGAGTTCGCCTTCCAGTTCAGCCAAAGCCGTTCGATTTTGGTCTGTAAGTGATTCCAGTGTTAATATCATGAGTTTCAATCCAAGCAGGCATAATCGTTCACAGGCGCCCAATCCGGAGTCTCGCAGGCTCGCTTACCTGCACGCGCCCAACGGAAGTGCCCTTGGGGTGCGATCAGTCTGGTTTACATAGGTTTACTATAATTTGCCGGCCTGCTGGAGTTTAGCCCTTCAGGGTATACATATGGGGCATCTGCGAAAGATTACTGTACTGAGAAATCTGCTAAATATGGGGCACCTCTGAACGGTTACAATATTTTTATTTATTTTAAATATGTGATATTATCTGCAATGGTATTCAAAGTAAAAGTGTACATCCCGAACAATATCACTGCAACTAAAAATCAAGCCTGATGACGTTGTAAAATAAATACTAAGGGTTTGCTCAGAAATAAATTTCGGCCTCATACCTTTTTGTCCTTGTCAAAAATCTTGTCACGGTTTAAAATTAATCGGATTTTTTGGTTGAAGGCGGCGTAGCCAAGTGGCTAAGGCAGCGGTCTGCAAAACCGTTATTCACCGGTTCGACTCCGGTCGCCGCCTCCAAATCAAAGGACGATTTGAATGAGGCGTTATTTTATGAAAAAAAATTTTAAAAAACTCTACACGGAAAAAGAAATAAGAGCGATACTGTCCAACTCTTCAATTTATGTAGACAAAACACCGCTGGAATTTGACACTATGGTGCGGGAGATCCTTAAACAGAATCGTGAAGAAGTAAAAAAGGAGAACTCAAGCCAAACACTCTGATTTCTCCAGGCAGAAAAAAATTATTTTGACGCGTTAAAACGTACAACCACTATATCACCATCTTTTACTTCATACGTCTTCCCCTCAAGACGTTGTTTCCCCGCTTTTATAACAGCCTGTTCACTTCCCAGTTCCATAAGATCCTCATACCTGATGACCTCCATCCGGATGAAACCCGTTTCCATATCCGTATGGATGCGCCCTGCCGCAACCGGAGCAGGATCCCCCTTACGGCATGTCCAGACATGTACCTCTGTTTCACCGGCTGTAAAAAAATTCACCAGACCCAGCAACCCGTAGGCTGCGCGAAGCAGTCGTGCCATGGATGCTTCCTTAAGACCAAGCTCATCAAGAAATTCCTGGCGATCCTCGGGGTCCAGCAGACTTATTTCCGCCTCGTCCCTGCCGCTGATAGCAAGCATTGAGGCGCCTTCCTTGTTTGCGATTATTTCCAGGGCCTTGACGTGTTTGTTGCTTATGTCATCCATAGACCCGATATTGGCAATATAGAGTACGGGTTTCAATGAAACCAGATGGCAGTCATATATGCTTTTTATTTCATGATCAGTGAGATTCTGCCTGCGCGCAGGCACTCCATCATCCAGGCCCGCTTTCACCTTCTCACAGTCTGCCAGTTCCCCTGCCAGTTCTTTATTGCCCTTGACCTTCTTGGATAGTCGCTTGATTTTGTTGGTCAAGGTCTGGCTGTCAGCAACGACCAATTCCAGGTCAACAGTTTCAACGTCCCGGCACGAATCAATCGTATCGTATTCAAATGGCAGATTGTCGTCTTCAAAGCAACGCACCACATGAAGTAGTGCGTCAACTTCTTTTATATGCCCGAGAAGCTTGGCGCCGCGCCCTTCATTAGCAGTGGAGCCTGATTTCAGCCCCGGAATGTCCACGACTTCCAGCGTGGCAGGCACGACTTTCGGAGGTTTGTACATGTCAACCAGAGGTTGTATGCGCAGGTCAGGCATCTTGACCACTGCGCGGTTCATCTCCGGACCGCCGAAACTATCGGCGCCAGCGGCCGTAACAGCATTGTAAATAGTGGTCTTGCCGCAACGCGGAAGCCCTACCAGCCCACAATTAAGTCCCATAATTTATTTTCCTGTAATATTTGATACGGCGTCGCAATAAAAATCGAATACATCCAAATGAGATTCACTATAAGGACTTTTTATGAGTGCATCAAAGGGGTAAATGGCGCTGGAATTGAACAAATGAAAAATCTAGGCGGATATATTGATATGATGTCGTCTTTCAACGGAATCGACAGAATCAGTGCGATTGGATGCGGTCATGGTTTCCTCATTTTTGCCGGAATCAGAAGCCGCATGTTTATTAATGGGAAACTTGCCTGCATAACCGGGGTCCTCATCCGTACGGCGGTCCATTATGTTCCTCCGGCGCTCCTTTTTTTGTTGCACTTTGCCCAAACGAGTGGAAAGACTTACGATCAATCCATTGTTGCCCGAATTGCGTCGGTCCCGGGAATGTTTACGCCGCTCCATTCTCCGTCTCCTGGCAATTACCGCTCTTTTTTTCCTCTCTGAAGAGGCTGATGTTTCCTTAATAGATATTTTCATTAGCGCACACTTTTTCAGTAGAAAAAGATTCTTATAATCTATATCGGCACGAATTGGAAGTCACATAATTTTTTATAGTGCCTTGGTTCCGGGTTCAAGGTTTATTTTATCGGAAAAGTCAACAGAATTTGATTCTTGATTCCAAACCAACAACCCGAACTCTATGAATTCGTTTTTCCGGATTTCCGGACATTTTTTAAATTTTCCCGGAATTCCAAACCGATTCCAGATATCCCGCCCGCCCGATTATTCTTTTAACTGTTTGAATATATAGCAAAAAAACGAATTTATCCAAATCGCTACATTTTTGGCACATGCATTGCATTAAAAAGCAATTAACAAGTATGAAATTCAGGCCCAAAGCCGAAAAATCCTGATCGCATACTTCTGACCACTGACCAGAACAAAAAATATAACGGGTCGCCGTGAGAGCTGGATGGCGACTTGAAACAATATGACTTAATTAACAGAATAGATGTAAGGAGGGAAGGATGGTAATGAAAAAGGCATTATTAATTGGATTAAGCGGCATGCTGCTTTTGTTTGGAACGGTTAGTATTGCCGGTGCGACTCCTATTACATTGATTGATACTACAATATTTACAGCAACGGGAACGAATCCGAACGAAGATTTAGTTGATTATGGTTGGGGAGAGGTGAACAAGTTGGATGGTATTGGTGACTATGTCGTTTGGACACATCATTATGATTTTATTCCTGCCGTTCAGACCGTTTTAAGCGGAAATCTTTCTGTTTACTTGAGAGATGAAGATGATGGTGGTTTTTGGGATTCATGTGAATTTGCCTTTGGATGGGCAGAGGACGGCACTTGGGGTTTGGGAGAGGTAGATACCGGGATTTATAGCTATGATGTCACTGCTAAGTTCCTCTATGATGGAGAATTCACGATAACACTAGTGTCCTTATGGGGCGATTTTTATATCGACCAATCAGAGCTTGAAATCACATATGAACCTGTCCCCGAGCCTGCCACCATGCTTCTATTCGGTGTCGGCCTCGTCGGCCTCGCAGGAATCCATAGGAAAAAAAGAGCATAACCCGCTTTTCTTTACATAGTTCTTAAAAAAAGAGCTGAGCCGAAGGGCTTTGTCCTTTTTTGTTTGGATTCCAAGGTTCAGCGATAATCCCCCCTGTTTTATAGACTCCTCCCCGTAAGCGATCACAGGCGCCCCGGATGCGGCGCCTGTGATCGCTTACAATTCAAGAGCCAGATCCAATAGCCTGTCAAGGAGTTGTGAAAAGGAAAGGCCAAAGACCTCTGCCGACCTGGGCAGGAGGCTGGTTGGCGTCATGCCCGGAATGGTATTGGTCTCAAGGAGATATATCTCATTATCGCTGTCTGAGATAATCATATCACTCCTGCTGTAGCCCTTAAGCATCAGGGCACGATGGGCCGCAATCCCGATGCTGTGCGCTTTTCGGGTCAATTCCCGGGAAATTTCGGCAGGGCAGATCTCCATGGCCGCGCCTGGCTGGTACTTGGCCTTGTAATCGAAAAAAGCGTAATTTTCACCGGGGATTATCTCGACAACAGGCAGGGCGGTCAGATCATCATTGCCAATGACCCCGCACGTAATTTCCCGGCCCTTGATGAACTGCTCAACCATCACGTCCTGATCGTATCTAAAAGCCTTTTTAAGGCCGGTCTCAAGTTCCTCTTTCGAATGTACAATGCTCATGCCCAGGCTAGACCCCTGTCGTGCCGGTTTGACCACGATCGACAGTCCAAGCTGGTCCATCAACAGGTCAGGGGCCACGGGATCTTTTCGTGAAATCATCCGCCAGTCCGGCGACAGGATGTCCGCTTCCCGGTAAAGAATCTTGGCAAGATTCTTGTCCATTGCAATGGCGCTGCCAAGTACACCCGAACCTTGGTAGGGGATTCCTAAAAGGTCGAGAAATCCCTGAACAGTACCGTCTTCTCCAAACGGACCATGCAGCAGGATAAAGGCAACATCAAGCTTGGATGCGTCTGCTGCCAGGCGTTCAAGGTCCGTTGCAGGATCATATTGCAGCACATCATATTTTTCTTTATCAAGGGCTTTACAGACCTCTTTACCACCGCTAAGAGAGACCTCACGTTCTCCGGATTTTCCACCGGCAAGCAGCGCCACACGCAGTTTTTTATTTTCGGTCATTTGTCCCGCCTGTTTTTTTTAAACGTCTTGGGAATTTTCACAACTTACTGAATTTAAAAATAAATTTTGAGGTTTTGACAAACACCTTACATCCGGAATAATGAAATGGTGGAATAGTGAAATGTTGATTTCAAAAAGAGGATAGGTTTACCCCGAAGAGGCAGGATGGCTGATCTGTTTTACTGCTCGTTGAAAGTCCTGCAAAAATCGTCAATCAGGACCTTTCGTTCAGCCAGTGTCAGCCTGAAGTAAATCGGGCTTAACATTAAAATCCTTACAGCCCTTTTCCTGGACATGGAAATAATCTCCAAAATCTGATTTGCTGTTTCGTATAATTTCCAATGGTAAATGCCCTTATGGTTTTCGTTCAAAAGGCGCCCTGTTAGAAAAATATCTATATTTCTAACACATTATCCCACAAGTGAATAAAGAATTGCAACTTTTTTTATGTAATCGTTCACAGCCCCCATCCGGAGTTTCGCAGTCCGGCTCACATAGTTACTATAGTTTTGCCGGCCTGCTTTTATGCCCTTCAGGGTGCACATCCGGGGCACCTGTGAACGATTATTACGGCGCTATAAATAGTTTTGCGCTATAGCCAATGCTTTGTCGGCATTGGTTTCCTGGGTAAGGATGATCTCAGCGCCGGCATTTCCCAGGACTAAACTTGGCCCTTTGCCGGTCAGATCATGACGTGAGATCAGCACATCAAGCCCCTTTTCCAACAGCCAGCCTGCCACCTTGATTCCCTTGGCTTTTTCCTCCTGGAGAAAGGGATTTTTCAGGATATGCTCAGCAATGACCGTATTGTCCTTAGATTGGAAAATAAGGAGGTGAAAGAACGGAGCCCCTCCGAAATGTTCGGAAATGGTCTGACGGTCCTCGGCAATGGGCACCGCAAAGGTAATCTGATCCCTCTGCCTGGGTTGATAATGGATCAGGACGCGATCTACTTGTTCAATCTCCATTTTCACCCGGTTTTCAAGTTCTTCCGATATCATGTGTCCTTTTTTCAGATCATTTACGCGGAGTGTTAAATCAAGCTCTACAAATTTATACCGGCCGGCATTTCTTGCCCAAAGTTCGTTGATTTGAGCCACGCGGGAATCGGCTAAAACCAGGTCGCGTATTTTATCCAGGCTGGTGAAATCAAGGGAGGCGTCAAGAAGAACTCGCACTGAGTCAAAAAAAATAGTAACAGCGGAGCGGACGATAAAAATCACCACAATCATTGCGGCATATTTATCTAGGGCAAAACCGACGGCACTGCCCAAAAGAGCGGCCAGAATAATCAGTGAGGAGAGCACATCGGTCCATAGATGCTTAGCGTCAGCCACCAGACTGGGAGATCCGGTCTCCAGCCCCTTTTTCAGTTCATATCTTGAAAAAAGCCAGGCGATCAGAATGGTAAGGCCGACCCCGACGATGGCCAGGGGAATTTGCGAGGGTAAAGGCCGGGAGCCCCCTGACAAAACCATTCTGAAAATTTCGTAACCAGCGAAAAGAATCAGCAGAGAGGTTCCCAGGGCAACAAGGTTTTCCACTTTGTAAAGGCCGTAAGGAAAGCGGCGGGAAGGGCGTTTTGATATCTTGATGCCGATCAGGATGATGACGGAGGAAACCACATCGGTAAGGGAATGGATAGCATCAGCTTTGACAGCCAAACTTCCGGAAATCAAGGCTATAGCAATCTTGACGCCCACAAGCGCCGAATTGGTCAGGATCGACAGGTAGGCTGTTTTCTCCGAGGCTTCTATAGTTTCACTCCCGGTTCCGGATGCTGGAGATTTGGGGGATGGGAAAGTTATTTCATCCCCATCCCTTGTACAACTATCCGCCGTTAACGTATCTTATTATAAAATTCCTGAAGATCTTTCTGTATAAATGTCCGAATTTTGTTCAGGTTTTTGATGTGACCACCCTCCAATTCCTTGATGGTAGCAGTTTCTAAAAGACCTTCAACTTTTTCCTCCACCCTGGTCCAGAGATGGCTTTTATATTGGGTATTCAGATTAACCAGATTCCGGGCTGATTTTTTCCATTTTCCGGCAAACCTTGGAAAACTCCATTTGATAAACCAGAAGCTGGAAAGAAGGAAAAGCATGACTACCACTGAGATAGGGATTATAAGGTTGCTCAGATCAATTGATCCGCTGAGCATGGCCTCGATAAAGGTCTGTTTCGGAAAGCCCGCCAGTTTGCTTATGATAATGTCTATGAAAAAAAAGGCCAAAATACAGCTCGTGATCCAGAATTTGGCCACATTGACCAGCAACTCTCTTCCTTTTTTACTAAAGGCGGCCATGGCTTCGTTGATCAGTTGCAATTCATTGACCTGCCGATCAATATTCTGGAGGATATGGTTTATCCGGAATCGTGGTGCTGTAAGAATTTTTTCTTTTAACTGGTCACGTTCCATGCTCCAGGGAGAAAGATCTTTGCTCTGTGCGGCCATGGCCGGAGAGTAGGTTAGAAAGATATGCGGGATATCCTTGCGGCCGGTCATCTGGGACAGATTCCAGCAGAGGGTGCCGTAGGAGTGGACAAGATCGCTGAAATTATCGCATTCATCAATACGGCTCATTACAAATACGATCCTGTCTTCAGTGGAAGATTCCGGCAAAGTATCCCGGATGACCGTATAGGTCTCTTTGATGGTTCCGGCCTTATGAGGGTCAAACATCAGGACAATCAGGTCGGCGAGTTTGGCAAATTCTCTGATAACGGTCATGTAGTCATAACCACGGTCTTTTTCAGTCACCGCATCAAGCATGCCCGGGGTGTCGATTAGAGCCATGTTTTCCAGGAAAGGCACGGAAATCCTTTTAAGTCGGAAGTGGGAAATAAACTGTTCTCCATAGGCTTTAAAGCATTCAAAGGGAAGGGTCTCGTCATTTACCAGGACAGAGCCTGGAATTTCTCCTTCCCCCTTTTCCGGGCCATCTGATGTGATAAGCGTAAAGGAGTCGTCGGTCGGGGCCTGGCCGGTTCTCTGGAGATCCTGGCCAAGCAGTTCATTAATAAGCGTGGATTTACCGGAAGAATAATTGCCGATCATCAGTATCAGGGGTTTCCACTTGAGATCCGACTCCAGGTCGCTGTAATCCATGCCATACATGGTGAACAAAGGTAACAGTTTTTGTTGCACTCGATTCTGTAATTCATTTTGCAGTTTTTTTTCATCCATCGTATTTTCTCAGCTAAGTATTTATTTGAATTTTTGGAAAATAGTTAACAATTTTTAAACCTTAGGATTCGCCCAAAAATAAATTTACATTTTCAGGTGTCGATGCGCCCGTATAGCAAGGCGCGAGGAGGGCGAATAGCAGGGCTATTTAACCGACGAGCAACGCTGCCATGCGGGATGGATATCGACGCATGAAAATGTGAAGTTATTTTTGAGCGAGTCCTTAAACCTATGACATTGATAAAATCAAATGTCATCGACTACTAGACATAATTCCTTGATTGAATCCCAGCTATCAACCGATTTGAGGTTGTGCCTTCCGCGGTTCCAAGGCTGGTTGAACACAATTGGAGTAATGTCCTTTTTCGCCAGCGCCATGCAGGTCTCCGCCCTGTCATCAACAAAATATTCCAATCCAAGTTCCTTAATGTAGTCAGCCTTTCCATCGTGATCGCCTATAGCAATAAGCCTGGCATTGCTGAATACATTCCGGCCAAGCACATTTTCAAGCCAGAGTTCGATTGGTTCTTTTAACGGACGCGCCGTTACAAAGGTCAGGGGCGCCTCCCTGGACAGATTACGGAGAACTTTGACCGCTCCCGCCATAGGCTTAAGACCGGACTCGGTCGGAGCAACCAGCAGACGATTAAAGATCTCATCAACCAGTTCGGCATCAAGGGGCAGACAATCCTCCACGACAAAATCAGTGATATCATCGACCGAGATATTATCCACTCCGTAATCGCTGCGGGCCAGCCGGATGAACGCTCCAGCCGTGTCAGCCACCACGCCGTCAATATCAAAGCCGATCAGGCCCGGATCAATTCTGTTGTTCCAGTTCATGTTTAATTTTCTCTTTGGTGCTGTTCCGGCGCATTTTACCACTTCATTGAAGATAACACAAATACAGATCCTGATATTCGATATTAAGGGTTCGCCCAAAAATAAATTTACATTTTCAGGTGTTTGAGGCGCCCGCATGGCAAGGCGCGAGGAGGGCGAACAGCAGAGCTATTTAACCGACGAGCAACGCAGCCATGGCGGGATGGATCAACGCATGAAAATGTGAAGTTATTTTTGGGCGAGCCATAAGGAGACAACGAAAACAGGAATTATGGTAGCAACCTCGGCATATCCAGTAACAATTGACGGTTTTCCGTCAATTGTAAAAATTACCGGTAACTTTTCAAAAACTCATGGTAAGATGTCTGCATTCCGGCGAAAGCCGTAGGCAGCGAAGACTCCGATCCAGTGAATAGTCGCAAATGTAATCTACCCCCAACTTATTGAAAAATTAGAACTTTCGACTCAACCAGTATTGAACTGTGCGATTACGAATTTTTAATTTCATGGTTTTGGTGATTGAACGGGATTTTATATGGAATATAAGGCTGTTATATTCGATCTTGACGGGACGCTTCTTGATACCCTGCAGGATCTTGCCGACTCGACGAACCGTATCCTGCAGGAGCGGGATTTTCCCACACATGAGATAGATGCGTACCGTTTTTTTGTGGGAAGCGGGGTGATAAAGCTTATTTCAAGGGCGCTTCCGGAAAAAAAACAAAATGCCCGCGTTATCGCCGATTGCGTGAAGGCGTTTCGCAAGGACTATGGCCGCAACTGGAAGGTCAGTACCAGGCTTTATGATGGGGTGCCGGAACTTCTTGATGCGCTTTCGGAAAGGCGTGTCAAAATGACCGTACTTTCGAACAAACCCCATGAATTTATAAAACTTTGCATCCAGGAGTTTTTTCCGGACTGGAAATTTGAAATGATACTGGGCGCACGGGACGGGATTCCAATTAAACCGGACCCAGCCGGAGCAAACGAGATTGCAAAAGGTCTTGGCCTTTCCCCCTCAAAAATAGTCTATCTCGGCGACAGCGGCGTGGACATGACGACCGCGGTCACCGCAGGCATGTTTCCCGTGGGCGCACTGTGGGGATTCCGGCCTGAAAAGGAGTTAAAGAAACACGGCGCTGTAAGAACAATCAAAACCCCTATGGAACTCCTGAAAATCTGATTTGGTGTAATCGTTCACAGGCCCTCCATCTGAACGCGCCCAACGGAAGTGCCCTTGGGGTGCGATCAGCCCGGTTCACTTGGGGGTGAATTCCAAGTTATATTGTTAAGACCATTGCGACCAAACCTGCCATAAAGATTGACAAATAATTATACTTATATATACTAAGGCGGGTGATACCCGCAACCCAAATTTTTAAAAATTGCTTTGTCCAGTAAATCCGTGTCACCTCGCTTTCAGCTTATGTCAGCGGGGTGCGCCAAAAAATTTCTTGTTTTTTTTGACAGGGTTTCAGGAGTAAGGTACTAAGGCGGGTGATACCCGCAACCCAAATTTTTAAAAATTGCTTTGTCCAGTAAATCCGTGTCACCTCGCTTTCAGCTTATGTCAGCGGGGTGCGCCAAAAAATTTCTTGTTTTTTTTGACAGGGTTTCAGGAGTAAGGTACTAAGGCGGGT
>JAYEGR010000092.1:0-11878 GCA_034659175.1 Thermodesulfobacteriota bacterium
AAAAAGCGATTTTTCAAGACCTTACCCTTATGGTGTGGTTTACGAGCCATGCATCAGGCCTAACACATGAATCTCAAAATATCAAGCCTGACCCCTTTTCACTTTTCAGGTGGCGGACCATGACCCTGCCGGTCATGGAATTTATACGCCGTTTTCTGCAGCATGCCCTGCCCCGCGGATTTCATAAGGTCCGTTATATGGAATCTTAAGCCCTGCTAATCGAAGCCTTCTTGCGCGAGTCAGACTGGCCATGGCACACCATACAACCACAAGCCTTGACTCGGGAACCGGATGCTGATGCTTCAGCCCCCAGGTTTAGAAAATGTCGATTTTGCGGTAAAGGGCAAATGGTTGCTGTCCTTTCCAGAAGGTTGAAATCAACAAAAACTCTTATTTCGTTCGGCATAAACTTACATCTTGACACACGCATTATTATAAGTACAATGTACATATGAATGAGTTACGGTTTGAATGGGATAAACGGAAGGAAAAGGTTAATATCAAAAAACATGGCGTTTCTTTCGATGAAGCGCGCACGGTCTTTTACGATGAGAATGCCATACAATTTTTCGATCCCGACCATTCAGAAGATGAAGATCGTTTCATCCTGCTTGGAATGAGTTTTAAACTTCGGATTCTCGTCGTCTGCCACTGTTTCCGAGAAAGTGAGACGATCGCTAGAATTATATCGGCCAGAAAGGCGAATGGAGATGAAGAAAATGAGTATTGGAGGCATAGACGATGAGAGACCATTACGATTTCTCCAAAATGAAAGGACGTAAAAATCCTTACATCAAGTATCTAAAACAACCGGTAACTATGCGGTTGGACCGTGACACCGTTTTCTATTTCAAGTCCATGGCGGAGGAAACAGGTATTCCTTATCAGAACCTGATCAATCTTTATCTTCGTGACTGCGCGGTTCATCACCGAAAACTACACATGAAGTGGCATCCTGAAAGTGCCGAACAACAAGGCACTTGACTTGACCGTAAAATGCACGGCAAATCAGCTTGCAAAAAATTTGGGGTCACAAAAACTTGGGGTAAGGTCTTGAAATATAAGATTCGTCAGTACAGGAAAAAGCGATTTTTCAAGACCTTACCCTTATGGTGCAATTTTTCAACTTCGTTCTATTCTCCTTAATATTATAAGGGTTCAGGGTTTATTCCCGCAAATCCGTTCGGCCAGAAAGAGATCAAATGCCTTTTCAACCTTGATCTCGATACCCAGCGCCAGGATCGGGATATCCGCGACAGTAAAATCCTGCAGTTTTACGTAATCCTTTTCAGTTGTAATAAGGGCGGCCCCCCCTTTTGCAAGCGCCATATCCATAAGGTTTTTAATATCTTTCATGGAATAAAAATGATGGTCTTTAAATGAGTGAAACCCCTTCACCTCAAATCCTTCCCTTTCAAGTAACAGCTTAAATGATTCCGGATTGGCAAGACCGCAAAATGCAAAGACCGGCACCTGCCTTGCCTGGTCTACAGTACAGCCGTCCGGTTTCCGGCTGTGCAGGAGAGTTGCAGGCCGATATCCGCTTAAAAATACCGGGATTGACGGAAAATTGGAATTGAGCCGCTGTTTCAATACATGGGCCCGCTTTCCGGTCTGACTATCAATGCCGGTGATGACAAAAGCGTTTGCGCGGCGTAAGGCGCTTACCGGCTCCCGAAGCTCTCCGCCGGGAAAAACCCTCCCGTTTCCCAGAAGAGACAAAACGCTGAAAAGCGCCAGATTCAAATCGCGATCCAGACCCATATGCTGAAACCCGTCGTCCATTACAATAACATCCACCCCGAATTCGTTCACTGCATACTGCCCTGTAACCGCCCGTTTTGGGCCTGTGATCACAGGCACTCCGGGCAGGGATTCGGCAATGAGTCTTGGTTCGTCACCTGACATTTCAGGCGGCATGACAACCTGTTTCGTATCTGAGACCACGTTGACCGGATTCCGGGCCGCGCCACCGTATCCCCTGCTCACAACAGCGGGATTTCTACCCATTTTTTTTAATTTTTTTGCAATGTACATGACAAACGGGGTCTTACCGGCACCCCCCATTGTCAGGTTGCCTACACTGATCACCGGAACAGGCAGCCTGTGGCGTTTGAATATATTTTTTTTATAAAACCATGCGCGAGCGGACATGACCATTCCGTAAAACGGCGAAAAGGGCCTGCCCAGAAAAAATAAAATGTTACGCGTTTTGACCATTACCCATGTCTCTCTTTCAGAATAGTGCGGATCAATTCAATATGCCGCGCGGTTACTCCCATGTGATGATCCACAAAGGTCTTGGCACGTGCGCCGGTTTCTTCCATTAACGATCTGTCAGCAAGCCATGATTTCAGGCGCGTATATATTTCATCCTCATTACAGACTTTCACAGCCCCGCCGGCACTGAGCAAATCTTTTGATATCTCATCAAAATCATCCATGTGAGGACCAAACATGACCGGTTTAGCAAAACAGGCCGGCTCCAGAGGATTGTGGCCCCCCTCATCCGCCAGACTGCCGCCCACAAAGGCCATGTCGCAGATTGAATAAAATTTTATAAGTTCGCCAAGTGTGTTCAGGATAAGAAGATTTGCATACGAGGCAACGGATCCTTTTGATCTCAGGCAGCCGGCAAGGGCAATTTTATCGGCAATCCGTAATATTTCATCCCCCCGGTCCACATTCCGTGGCGCTATAACCAGAAACAGGTAAGGAAACTCCTGTATGACTCTTTTAAACACATTAAATAAAATTTTTTCCTCACCCGGATGGGTACTCCCGGCCACCCAGACGCTCATGGAGGTCGGCATTCCTAAATCCGACAGGTCGTCTGATCGAACACAGTTCTTTGAGCACGATTTCCCATTCCCTTCTTCAACCGCCGGCGCCACAGAGTCATATTTCAGGTTCCCGAACGTCCCGACCTTTTCGGCAGCCACTCCCAGGCTGATCATTTTTTCGGCATCGTATTCAGTCTGCATGCAAAGAAAATTAAATGAGTTGAACATAGGCGAAAAAAACCATTTTTTCCTGTTATACTTGTCAAAGGATTTTTGGGAAATCCTGCCGTTTACGAGAAGTCCCGGTATCCCGCTCCTCTTAATTTCAAACAGGAAATTAGGCCAGAAATCCGTTTCAACAAGAATAAACAAATCAGGACTGATCCTCTTGATAAATCTGCGTACGCTTGGGAGAAAATCCAAAGGAAAGGGAACAAACCGGTCAATGTAATCATCCAGGATACGGACCGCAGTCTCCTCGCCGGACCTGGTTGAAGCTGAAAAGAAAATCATGGCATGAGGAAAGGCTTCCCGCATATCCCTGACCAGTGGCCGGGATGAAGTGACCTCGCCCACTGACAGCGCGTGTATCCAGATTCGGGGCCTATGCGTGGAACCGGTATCCGGAAAGAGATCCGACCCGATCCCCAACCGCTTTAGAATCCGTCCCCTGTATTTGGGAATCAACAGGATTCCCACAACCAGGAAAGGCCAGAATAAAATAAGCGCTGAAATCTGAAAAATATTGTAAATAAAAAGCACAATGAACCTGATACTTATTGAAAAAAAAGAACTTACCCGTGAGCAGACGGTTGTTCTGACAGACCGCCGGGGCGAACATATCCTTAACATACTTCGATGCAGCGAAAACGACGAGGTAAGGGTCGGTCTGGTAAACGGCCCGACAGGTTCGGGACGCATTCTTGATATCAGTCCGGGACAGGTAATTCTCAAGGTGGACTGCACCGGCCCGGCACCTATTTCGCCCCCGGTTGACCTGATCCTCGCCCTTCCGCGTCCGATTATGCTGAAGCGTATACTCACACAGGCGGCCTCAATGGGCGTGGCCGGAATATTTCTGATCAAGGCAAACAGAGTGGAAAAAAGTTTTTTCCATTCCACCCTATTAAAAGAACGAAATTTTAAATCCTATCTCCTTCATGGATTGGAACAGGCCATGGACACGCTTGTGCCTCAGGTGTCGGTGCACGAACGATTCAGACCGTTTGTGGAAGATCTCCTGCCAGAGATCGTGAAACAATGCCCAATCCGCCTGGCAGCCCATCCTAACACCGGCCGGAACCTGCTTGAGGCAGTCAATCCACCCATTAAAAAAAAAGTCATCCTGGCCGTTGGTCCGGAAGGAGGGTGGATCGACTTTGAAATCGAAAAATTCAAGGAACAGGGATTGATCCCCTTCAGCATGGGGCCAAGGATCCTGCGCGTTGAAACCGCGGTAACCGCCATACTAGCCCAAATCGATTTAATGCGCCTGTAAACGTCCACAGGCACTGTATCCGGAGTCTCGCAGGCTCGCTTACCTGCACGCGATCAGGGCAATCAGCATAGGTTTTGCTATAGCTGATTGCCCTGTGATCATACCCCAAGGGCACTTCCGTTGGGCTCGCACAACTACAGCACCTGTAAACGTTTACAGTTTTTTCTTACTCGTTATTGTTATTCATCATTCATCATTTCATAATTCCCCTAACCCGTTCTCTCACCTTTTCTGTAATAAAAGTAAATTCCCTTAGCCGTAGAAAATGGAGCGCCGCCGCATACAGAGCCGCGCCAGTAAAAATAGATACAAAAAGAGCAGTGATTCCGCCTGCAAAATTCTGTTCCATAAATCCTTTTAACCACGCCTGGAGCCCGTAAAGCCAGGCCCCCATCAGAATTGACGCCAAAACAACCTTAAAAAGCCCTGTTGCCAGATAAGAGAGTGAATATCCCGAAAGCTTCCAGTAAAGAACAATGCTCAAAAAAATAAAATTCAATATCATGGAACAGGAAAGGGAAAGGGCAATGGCTCTGTGCTGAAACATATCAATTGTCATCAGAATAATGGCAATGTTGCAGCCGACCGCGAGAAAGCTCCCGATAACAGGGTAGCGGGTGTTGTCCAATGCATAAAAAACCGGCACCATCACCTTTACCGACGAATAGGCAAAGAGACCGATTGCATAAAAGCAGAGTGCCTGTGCGGTCATGGATGTGTCATAGGATGAAAAGGCGCCATGCTCAAAAATAATCCTGATAATCGGTTGGGCCAGAAGAACCAGGCCCACGGTAGCAGGGATTGTAAGAGAGAAGGTAATCGTTAACGAAGAGACAAAAGTCTCTTTGAGCCTTGTCATATCTTTTTGGGCCGCATATCGCGCAATCACGGGCAGAGTGGCGATTGATACGGCTACCCCGAAAACCCCGATCGGGAATTGGACCAGGCGGAATGCGTAATTAAGCCACGAGACGCTGCCCTCTACGCAGGAGGCGGCAAAATTTGTATTTATAAAAATGTTGATCTGGGTTGCGGAGAGCCCGATTATTGCAGGCGCCATCAGCTTGAGCACCCTTCTAAGCCCCGGATCGCTCAGATCAAGACCAGGCATAAAGACAAAACCGGTTCGTTTAAGTGTCGGAATCTGGCAGGCAAACTGCAGGAACCCGCCGATCAGTGTGCCGAACGCCATTCCGACAATTGCAGGCAGGCCGAATCCGGGAAGCACGAGTGCAAGACCGACTCCACCCAAAATGGAGCCAAGGTTAAAGAAAGCGGATGCCATGGAGGGCATAAAAAACCGGCCCCTGGTGTTCAAAATCCCCATTACCACGGCTGAAAGGGAGATAAAGATGAGAAACGGGAACATGATCACGGTCAAATTCCGTGTCAGCGCCACCTTGTTCGGAATTAAAGCAAAGTCAGGCGCAAGCAGCCTGACGATCGGCTCTGCAAACAATATCCCGGCAAGCGTAATGATGCTTAAGAGAATCGTAATAAAAACCAGGACATTGCCGGCAAGCCTCCATGTATCCTCTTTCCCCTTGTTAGTATCATAGTCGGAAAACACAGCCACAAATGCAGCGCTTAAAGCCCCCTCTCCAAAAAGATCACGCAGCAGATTCGGAATCCGGAAGGCCACGACAAACGAGTCATAGGCAAAACCTGCGCCAAACATGGCTGCAAAAACCTGCTCCCTCACCAGACCCAGCGCCCTGCTGCACATCACTGCAAAACTTACCGTTCCGGCTGAACGGGCAATCTTCCCTGTATCATTAGAAGGTTTTTTCATATTTTAATTTTGATGATAGAAACTTGAAACCTGCAACCACAACCTACAACGTAACCATATCAGGTTCCATAAAAGATGACAATGGGCCTGCTTAAATACTTCCTTGACTTTGCATATGGTTTCCGAATAAGATGTCGGTCTTTTTCAGATTTCTATTTTTTGAAATAATATCTGATAACTCAACGGATTCAAGAGGTTCGGAGGAAACGATATTAACTATCTTTTTCAAACAGCGTCTGCCCGGTTTCGCATTCCCTGACATCCGCCGAAATGACTCTGCTTGGCACAACCAGGAGTAAAAGAACATGCAGGATACTGATTTGATTCGCAATTTGGCGCTGTTTGGCGACGGGAAAAGTGGAAAAACCTCCCTTGCGGAAGGAATGTTGTTTGCGGCCGGAAAAACCAGCCGCCTCGGCAAGGTGGATGACGGCACATCCACGCTTGATTTTGAACCGGAAGAGGTGAACAGAAAGGCCACAATAAATTCATCGTTTCACCAGTACACATGGAAAAAACATGATGTGTTTCTGATTGACACGCCCGGTGATGACAACTTTATCAATGACGCCATGTTTGCAGCCAATATTGCTGATTCCGCCGTTCTTACCGTTGATGCCGTGGGCGGAGTCAAGTACCAGTCTGAAAGGATCTGTGACATAATCAGTGAACGAAAACTGCCTGCAATCATTTATATAAACAAGATGGACAGGGAACGGGCCAATTTCGAGACAACTCTGGATGGTCTTAAAAACGGACTGCCCCTGAACCCGGTTGTCATCCAGCTTCCCATTGGCGCGGAAGCGGATTTTAAGGGCGTGGTGGATATCGTCCGTCAAAAGGCTTACATGTTTGACGATTCGGACACCGGGAAAACAAATGAAACCGATATCCCAGCTGACATGATCGATAAAGTCGAGACATACCGCGAACAGCTCATGGAACTGGTTGCCGAGACAGACGATGATCTTATAGAAAAATACCTGGAAGATCTTGAACTCTCGGAAACAGACCTGAAAAATGGCCTGAAAAACGCCGCCAGGCACGGCAAAATCAACCCCGTGTGTGTCGGAGCCGCAGCCGGAAATCTGGGCACAACGCTTCTTCTGGATACAATCAACGAGCTCCTGCCCTCGCCTGCCGACAGGCCTCCCAGGCAAGGCACGATTCCGGAAAGCGATGATATCCAAGAACGAAAACCGGATCCCGCCGAACCATTTTCAGCACAGGTATTCAAAACAATGGCTGATCCCTATGCAGGCCGACTCACCATATTCAAGGTCTTTTCCGGCGTTCTGGATAGTGACGTTTTTTATAATTCCACTAAGGACAAATCTGAAAAATTCGGCCAACTGCTGATAATGGAAGGCAAAAACCAGAAGCCTGTGGAACGGGTAGGTCCGGGAATGATAGCTGCGGTTGCCAAGCTCAAGGAAACTGTGACAGGTGACACCCTTTGTACGGATAAGGCGCCGATCGTGTTTGAAAAACTTACTCCGATCGAGCCTATCATGTCATACGCCGTGACCACTTCCCAAAAAGGGGATGAGGAAAAGCTCTTCTCATCAATTTCAAGGATGCTTGAAGAAGACCCGACCTTAAGGCTTGACAGAGAACCACAAACAGGAGAAATCCTGCTCTCCGGCGTAGGCCAGGTCCATCTGCGGATAACCGGAGAAAAAATCAAGAGAAAATTCGGTGTTTCCATGGATCTCCATACCCCCAAAGTGCCTTATCTTGAAACAATCAAGGGCAAGACAAGGGTCCAGGGAAAACACAAGAAACAGACCGGGGGCCGCGGCCAGTATGCCGACTCATGGCTGGAAATCGAACCCCTGCCCAGGGGCGGCGGATTTGAATTTGCTGATAAAATCGTGGGAGGGGTCATCCCGCGCCAGTATATTCCCGCAGTCGAGAAAGGAATAATCGAGGCCATGGGCAGAGGAATTATTGCAGGCTACCCTGTAGTGGACGTCAAGACCTCCCTGGTGGACGGTTCGTTCCACAATGTTGACTCGTCTGAAATGGCTTTTAAGATCTCGGGTTCCCTTGCATTTAAAAAAGGAGCGCCGGAATGCAAGCCCGTACTGCTTGAACCGATAGTAGACATGACCATCCGGATGCCGAAAGAATGTGTTGGTGATGTGATCGGCGACTTAAACGGTCGACGCGGCAAGGTAATGGGAATGGATTCCGAGAGCAAAAAGGAGATCATCTTAGCGCAGGTGCCCCAGGCGGAAATACTTGAATACGCCCCGGATCTTATCTCCATAACCGGGGGCCGGGGTTCATTTTCCGTAAAATTTTCTCACTACCAGGAAATTCCAAGCCAACTGGCGGAAAAGGTCATTGAGGCTGCCAAACAGCAGGCCGGCTGATGTCTGAAGGGGTGAGCAAATCCGGTTCCTGCGGGGTTCTGACAATCAGCGACAGGGGCTCAAGAGAAGAACGGCAGGACACGAGCGGTCCGGCCCTAAAGACCATTCTCGTAAAAAACGGTTTTGAAATTGCCGCTTATAAGATTATCCCTGACAGCAAAAAATCCATAAAGGCCACTCTTATCGAATGGATCGACGAACGCCATATTGACCTGATTGTCACGACTGGGGGAACAGGCGTAAGTCCCACCGACGTGACGCCTGAGGCAACCCGGGCAGTAATAGAGAGAGAGCTGCCGGGAATCAGCGAGATAATGCGTCAGGCTAGTTTTAAAAAAAATTTAAACGCGGTTCTTTCAAGGGGAATTGCAGGAATCAGAAAGGAGTCATTAATCATAAACGTCCCGGGCAGCGAAAAGGCGGCAAGGGAAAACATCGAGACGGTTGTCAAATGTCTGGCCCATGCGGTTTATAAAATAAAAGGAGGGACAGAGGATTGCTGCAGGGATAGTGATGAATGATGAATAAAAAATTGTAAACGTTTACACTATTTCTATGGAAGGCGCTTCGTTATCCCGGTCCAGGTGGGCGGCCGTCACCGATCCTATCACAAAAGGTGATTCACCAAGCGCTGTAAGCTGCCGAAGCACGTCTTCAACCAGCTTGGCGTCAATAATAACGGCCATTCCTATGCCGCAATTAAAGATCCGGAACATCTCCCGAGCAGATATTCCGCCCTTTTCCTTAAGCAATTTGAAAACAGGCAGAACCGGCCAACTGTTGTCATTGATAATAGCCTTGCAGCCCTGGGGAAGAACCCTTGGAATATTATCGATAATTCCCCCGCCTGTGATATGGACAACGCCTTTGACCTTGAAATTTTTAAAAACATTTAGCAGGGTCTCGGTATAAATCCTGGTAGGTTTTAAAAGTTCCTCACCAAGCGTGCAGCCCAGTTCCTTAACCTGGTCGTTCACGGTCAGGCCCATTTCCTTGAAAAAAATCTTTCTGACAAGTGAAAAGCCGTTACTGTGCAATCCATTTGAGGCAAGGCCGATAATCTGATCCCCGTCCCTGATTTCGGAACCATCAATAAGAGTCTTCCGTTCGGCAATCCCGACCACAAAACCGGCCATATCATAGTCACCGGGAGAGTAAAGCCCGGGCATCTCCGCAGTTTCTCCACCAATAAGCGAGCAGTTGGAGATATCGCAGCCTTTGGCTATTCCTTTCACTACCTCGACGGCCACATCAATATCAAGCTTGCCGACGGAAAAGTAATCAAGAAAAAACAAAGGCTTTGCACCGCAGACCACGATGTCGTTGACGCACATTGCAACAAGATCAATTCCGATAGTATCGTGTTTCCCGCACAAGCCCGCTATGTTGAGTTTTGTCCCAACGCCGTCTGTGGAGGCAACGAGCACAGGATCGGTATATTGATCGCCAATGGCGAAAAGACCGCCGAAACCGCCAATTTCCGTTAAAACACCACGTCTGAAGGTCTTTGATACCAGCGGCTTGATTCTGGAAACAAATTCATTCCCCTTGTCAATATCAACGCCGGCTTCGGAATATCGTAAAGTCTCAATTTTTTTCATGGCAGTCTGCGGTATGCATCCTTAATCTAATACTCTATGACAATTGTTTTTGTGGTTGTTTGAGTAGTTAGTATTTAGTATTTAGTGTTTAAACGGAAACTTCATGAATTACGTTTGTCCTGTCATTACGAAGAGCGTAACGACGAAGCAATCTCTTGGAAACAATGCATTAAATATTACTTTTTTAAATTTTCCCCTGTCAAATGTCAATCTATTTTCTCCTTGAACCACCATGATGCCACCTTGCCTGACAACCATAAACACCTGCAATCACAACAAAACCATCAAAAAAATCATAATCTTCAGCTACTTCCCTCTGCAACATACAACCCCGAATTTACGCCATTAATTCCATCATGATCTCGTTTTTTTTCCCCCTGAGACTTTCTTTTATTGCATGTTGACCTCTAAACGATTTTAAATTATATTAAAATGTTCTGAAAACAGCAAACATTTACCTTTACTTAAATCGTAACTATTCGGCTTGATGCCGGAAAACAGCTAGAACCAACAAAAAAGTAAATGTTTGGCAGCGCACCCCAAGGGCATTTCCTGCGGGGCGCTTCACAGGGAGGTGAGCAGGCTGATCGCCTTCCTGTGAAACGTTGCCGAATATTTACCTTGAATCCTTTGGAGGGTATCCACATGATGACTCTCACCTGTGAAGCATGTACCAAGTATCTTGAAGAAGAACACTATTGTCCATACTGCAACTCAAAGTTGTCCTGCTGTACCGCTCCACCGATTCACGTCGGTGACGGGCTGGGATGGGGATCGGAAATTCTTTTCATCTGCCTGAACAATGAGTGTAAGCTCTTTGTCAACGGCTGGCAGCACACCGAGGAACAATACGGACATGTGGCATCTTTCAGATATATGATCACGCCCGGTTCTAAATCCGGTACACCGATGACCGTATACAGTAGCGATGCGTTCACCGACTGTGTAGTGGATCTGGAACTTCTCAAGGCCCAGGACAAACGAAGAGCACGTGAAAATGAGGCTCAGGCCAAACTCGATACATGCGTGAAAGAAAAAAACCTTGAGCCGGTCCTTTACCTGATTACAGACGAAAAGGCCCTGTCCAAAAACAGGTTACGTGCATGTGAACTGCTGGAACAAATCAATGACCTTGACTGTATCGACCCGATCCGGAACCATACATTCAAACACACTGAAATCGAGCAGAAATGTAATCTTGTAATAAATAATATCCTGAAAGGCAATCATAAAAAGGAATGCCCGTATTGCGCAGAGATCATCAAGGCCCAGGCCAAACTTTGTAAACACTGCGGAAAAGAAATATAAGGGCATATATTTTGCGATCCAACGGTTACCCGGTAATCGGTTACGACTTTGCGCTTGCCAAGAAATGGACAATTTATTATAAAGGTGACTTCAATAAACGGAGGAAATATATCCGATTTCACAAGATCTGTATTATACAGACGACAATCATTTTATGGTGAGCGTGGCTCAGACGGTTAGAGCACCGGGTTGTGGCCCCGGAGGTCGTGGGTTCAAGTCCCATCGCTCACCCCAGTAATAGCAAAGGGTTACAGGATATCATCTGTAGCCCTTTTTTAATTTTGCTACCCTATTGCTACCCACTCGGAATGGTCATCAAATCGAAGTGGTTGTTTGCCCTTGTCCAAAACAGTTGGTCTTCCGGCACAGGGACGATACCCCCCACGTTTCTTAACCACATTTTAATTGTCTAGGTTTGGGCCAACGGCGAGTAGACCTGGGACCGGGCAACTTGTAAGGGGTGTGGATACAAATAACTTACCCATATAGCGCTCAGATTTAGGTTAAGGGTTTGGAAA
>JAYEGR010000093.1:0-11854 GCA_034659175.1 Thermodesulfobacteriota bacterium
AGCATCTGCCGGGGTCAAAAGAAGGTGGACATGGTTGGTCATCAACACATAGGCATGTACGGAACAGCCTGTATCACGGCTATACTGCTTCAACCAATCAAGGTAACAACAGTAATCCTCGTCGGTATAAAAACAGGACTGCCGATTATTTCCGCGCTGGATCAGATGCAGGGGAACGCCGGGTATGATGATGCGAGGTCGTCGAGGCATAAATATAATTTATCACTCTTTCACTTGATTGGCCATCAAAAAAACGTGGTCTGTCCCCTATTTCGCTCACAATCAAACAGGAAGGAGGTGGTTGTATTCCTCATGATTCTTCTTCAGGCTTTTGTTTAACAGGTTAATCAATCAACGTGTGCCGACAGCATCAACATTTCCTGCTTCAAATTCGCTTGGGCTGAAATCCATTGTCTGTTCGTCCTGAATGCAATCAATAAAATGGTGGATCGTATTTGTTTTTCGCTTTCCAACCTTGAGGCGGTTGCCGCAATTCCCCTCAGAGGTGTAGATGTGTGCTGCGTCGGCTGACACACCAACAACAAAACCAGTATGTCCTTTTCCTCCAGACATTATCTGGATAAAAACGTCACCGGGTTTTGGCTTGGCTGCTGCCATATTTTCACGCACAGCAGCTCTCCACATAGCCTGCACCCCCACATGATGTGTGTTTCCAACCGGATAGAAACCGAGAATTTCATGTAATGCCCATGAGACAAAGGTGCAGCACCATGGCTGGCCGATAATACCGGTGTCTCCCCAGTACGTATCAATATCCGGACTTTTATTCGAACCGTCCGGCACTTCAAAAACCGGTTTGGCGTGTTCTTCAAAAAGAAGCGCAAGCAAATGCTGTCTTTTTCTTGTCAGGCCATCAGGGGTGACAGGTAAAAAATGATTGCGTTGCGCATTACCGCTTGCGTTGTTTAAGGCCCACCATGTCTTTTCTCCAACCTTACCATTCGGTTGAAGAGTATGACCATCCTGATCGATATGCTGTTGTTGAAACAGAAGGACGTTGTCATAGGTACAATTTTCAAAAATTCCATGAATCGGAGTTGCATCCTTGAAATAGCCGTGTGAAGACAACAGACTCTGCAAACGAATGACATCGGGATCCAGCTCTAATCGTCGTAAAATTTTTGGCATAATGACCTCCTTTTGGTGAGGTATATCAATTAGTCCTCAAAACTTTGGACTGTCGAGTTGCTTAGATTATTAATTAATCGGTTAATAGTCAAGCGTCTTGTTTATGGGCTGGATATGTGGTGATGAAGCCTTTATTGCGAAGTTCGCAGTTGGAAATACAACGGGACAGGAAAAAATTCAGGGCTGGATCAAGGCAGAGATTTTTCCTGTAACGATGGGGTCCCATAGTGTTGATCATCCTGTCGTACAGCCTTTCCTCCTCGGCAAAACATTCCTTGTTGTGTAGCTCAAAAGCACGGTTAAGTTCTGGAATATACTTTATTTTTTTGTTTCTGATCTCTTCAGGCTCATAATCAAATACTTCGTATAAATTAACCGGCTCCTTCTTCCCCTTGACATGGGCCATGCCCAGAGGCCGCATACAGTATTCACCGGAAAGATTATTAAAAACTTCTTTTGATATCACGATGCCGACACCATAATGTTTTGTAAGGGACTCCAGCCTGGAAGCCGAATTCACTGTGTCGCCGATGAGTGTGTAATCCATTTTACTGTTTGAACCGATATTCCCGATTACGACCGGGCCATAACTGATGCCTACTCCGAATGAGACAGGGGGTAAGCCTTTTTCGACCCTTATGCGATTGTAGTCCCGCACCCGCTCCTTCATTCGGATGGATGCCTGTACCGCATCATCACATCTTTCAAAACTTGCCATTATGCAGTCGCCGATCAGCTTGTCTATCTCGCCGTTGGTTTTAAGGACGATATCATTCATGATATCGAAATACTCATTTAAAAATGTCACGACGTGGATAGGCCTCATTTTTTCAGAAACGGATGTAAATCCGCGCAAGTCATTGAACAATATGGCCCTCTTTTCCTCTCTTGGCTCAAACATAGTCGGGTCCCGGCCTGAATCAACATATTCCGCCAGGGAAGATCTTGTATAGACCCTGAATATCCTGGACTTTCTTTCTGTTTCCTGAAGTGTTTCGTTTAATTCAAACAGCTTGGCATGGGTGAACTCGATCTGTTCCTCCATTTCGCGGATTATGTCTTTCATTTTGCGTTTTTTGGAGGGGAGGAGGGCCAGGATTCTTTGAAAGAGGCCCACCTCTTTCCATTTCAATTCAAAAAGACAATAGGGGGCCTCATATATTTCTCCTTTTGAAAAGATTTTTCGTCCTCTGAGGTTGAAATTTTCTACAATGAGAACACCATTTGTGTCCACGCCGCTTTCATCGATTTCACCCATAAAGATGTCCTGTTTGTCAAAACGTTTGGATTTTAGCGCGATCCTCTTGCCGATCCGACGATTATCAACATAAACACCCTTCAGGTCTTCGTGGTACGACAAGCCGTACCGACCATAGACTTTTTCCAGGATGTTTACGATTTTTTTGCCGCAGATAATTTCCCGCACCTCGTATTTGAGCACGTCGTGCATTTCAAAATTGGCCGCCAGCATGCCGCGCACAAAATGACATTCGTGTCCAAGGGATATTTCACGATAATAGGGGAAGTCTTCCAGTAAGAGAAACGTGCGGTCGGGACTGAAACCTAAGGGGGTCAGGTTGTACTCATTGTTGAATTTCCTGACGTGCTTTGCCATCTCACGAAGGGTCCGGGGAAGGCTCATGAGTCTGATCAGCACGAGGAAGAGAGAATTTCCGGAATGCTTGAAATGAAGTCCTGCCCTGTACGCGTCGTAATGGGTCAACAAGTCCGGAGCATTTCGGAACATGTTGACATGGAACCTGATTTCATCAATCGGGTTCAGCCAGTTGCCGGGATGCTTGAAATCCTCCGGGGACCGGGAAATGCCTTTAAATAGCTTTTTTTCCCGGATGCCCAGCGAATTTACATAATAGTCAAGTTCGGTAATATTGTTTTCGCATGAAGAGGCGGGAATGCGTTTAAGCTCATCCTCGCTCAGGCCGGTTCTGTTAAGCAAGTCCTGCCATTTAATTTTTTTCATGCTTAGGGCTCGCCCAAAAACAACTTCACATTTTCATGCGTCGATCCATACCGCATGGCGGGATTTGGCAACCCCGTGATCGGTTACAGGCGCGATGAGGGCGAATAAAAGTTGTTTCGGTGGGGCACACAGCCCACCCTACAAGACTGCAAACAGGCAGGTTATTATAGGGTGGGCTGTGCCCTCCGAAACATGGCTGTATCACAGTAAAATAAACTACAGAATAAAGGTTGCTGAAACAAATAGTGCCTTACAGAATCGGCAAGCCTGGATATCCAGCCTAGTCAACCAGTATGATCGTCAAGCCTTTGATTGAATGGAGAACTTTCTGGGATACGCTTCCCAGCACGAATTCCTTTATGCCCGACAGACCCCTTCTTCCCAGTACAATCGTATCATAACCGGATTCAGACTCATTGATAATGTCTCGCGCAATCCCCTTTTTCTTGGTCTGGACTTTTTTTGTGATTTTGTCGTTTTCAAATCCAGCTTCAATAAGCAGTTCCTTTGCCTTTTTCGCGGCCTCTTTCAGTTGTTCTTGCTTTTCATATTCCAGCGCACAAAAGTAGTCCTTTCCTGAAACAAAGGCGGGGGACAAGCTGGGATCGTGCAAGCCGCATATGGCAGATGTGTCCGCCATGATGCTCAACAAAGTGACTTCACTATCTTTGTTTAATGAGTTAGCAATGAATTCAACGGCCCGCGTGGCGTTTTCGGAATTGTCTATTGCTGCCAGTATTTTTTTACCCATGGTTCATCTCCTTAGTCTTTCAGTCTCACATCCTGAAAGTATATCTTTCCGGATGTGAAATAACTGAATGGCGTATTATTTTTTGTGTATTAATCTGCTGTAAAGGGCCTATGCCAACCATCCGACATGGATCGGCGCATGAAAATGTGAAATTGTTTTTGAGCGAACCCTGATTTACTATCCTTTATATACGAATCCCTGAATTTATGTTCTACATACGATGAAAGTCAAGAACAATTTTTAATGGCGTAAAAAAAATTCATCTATTTACTTACCATCATTAGGATTCGCTCAAAAATAACTTCACATTTTCATGCGTCGATTCATCCCGCATGGCTGCGTTGCTCGTCGGTTAAATAGCCCTGCTATTCGCCCTTCTCGCGCCTTGCCATACGGGCGCCTCGACACCTGAAAATGTAAATTTATTTTTGGGCGAATCCTTACTTCCCGAAACCGCATACCGGGAATCTGCATTTTTTGCAATTGCGGCATAGACCGCCGTGGCCCAGTTCGGCAAGGTCTTTTCTTTGGATCTTTTCTCCTGCCAGAACCCGGGGGAGTATGAGGTCAAAGACAGTGATTTTATAAAACATGCCGCAGGCCGGAAGCCCCAGGACAGGCACTTTTCCGATGTATCCCACGAGAAACATGGCCCCTGGCAGGACCGGGGCGCCGTAAACAATATCAACCGCACCCGCCGCCTTTATCGCGAACCGGGTGACATCGTCCGGATCCACTGACATACCACCGCTGGTCACAATAAGGTCTGCTCCTGCATCAAGGCAGTTTTTTATTTCTTTCGCAATTATATCGACATTATCCGGCGCAATCCTTACCTGAATCACATCGGATCCGATTGTTGAAAGCTTTTTTCTTAGAACCGGCTCAAATTTGTCCTTGATGCGGCCATGGAAGACCTCGTTCCCTGTGATCACCAGTCCGGCCCCGGCCTTTTTCAAGGGCAAGACCCGGATCACACCCCCGCTTTGGTTGGCGATATCCGTAGCATGATCCACCATATCCCGTTTGCCGACAAGGGGAATCAACCGGGTGGCCGCCACCACGTCGCCACTGTTGGCCATCATGTTTGTATGCAGAGTTGAACAGATCACATCACCCTGGAAATTGATCCGGTACAGGGCGCGGGTATCGATTTTTAACAATCCGTCGATCGCGGCCGTAATATTCAGTTTGCCCTCGGAAGGCTCCCCTGACACAACGGAACCGGGTCCGGCCAGTGCAGCGGCTAACTGCCGGGCGGCCTCATTTTCGTGAATATTATCAGGTCCCAGGTTAAGGACATAGATATGTTCCTTGCCCAGCCGTTTCAGGTGCGGGATGTCCTCCGGCCTGATAATGTGTCCCTTTTTAAATGCAGGCCCTTTGAAGGAATCCCGGTTTTTGCCTTTGTCCGGGGCATTGTCATCCTCCTGCTCACACGGAACCCTGATCTCTGTTACATCGTGAGGAAGGACCATGCCGACGGCTTCTTCCACTGGAATTGTTTTCCGCATGTTTTTTCTCTCACGCAGCCAGCGCGGATTGGGTCATTGCCATTAATTGGGCGTTGTTAAACCCCTTCATGGTGATGGCATCTGAACGGCATGATGCGGCGCAGAGTCCGCATCCCTTGCACAGGGTGGCCGGGATTTCGGCCTTGCCTGAATTCTGGTTCAGACCGGGCGCTGAAAATGGGCATATTAATACGCAGACACCGCAACCGCTGCACTTGTTCGGATTTACCTGTGCGACCGTGCCCGCAACCGAGATTTTCATCGCGGCAAGGAGCGTGACAGCCCTTGCCGCGGCAGCCTGTGCCTGGGTTATTGATTCGTCAATCGATTTAGGCGAATGTGCAAGCCCGCACATAAAGACACCGTCGGTTGCAAAATCATTAGGCCGGAGTTTGACATGAGCTTCTGCAAAAAAACCGTCTTCATTCTGTGAAAGTTTGTAAAATTGTGACAAAGGATTTTTTTTATCCTGCACAATGGCTGACGCCAGAACCAGAATATCGGATTTTATCTCCATCCGCCGTCTGAGCACACGGTCCGTAAACTTGAACGCAAGATTTTCCTGTCCCGCGGTCACTGTCAGACCTTTTTCAAAATTATAGCGTATGAAATGGATGCCTGCCGCGCGAGCCTCCTTGTATAGATCCTCTCTAAGACCATAGGATCGCATATCCCGATAAAGAACAAAGATGTTCATCCCCGGATTGAATTTTTTAAGCGTGAGCGCGCTCTTAATGGATTGGGTGCAGCAGACCTTTGAGCAATAGGGACGTTCCGGAATGCGGGAACCGACGCATTGAACAAATACAACTGTTTTGGCCTCACTCAGTGAAGAATCATTGTCAATGATGCGGCGCTGGAGTTCCAGGCCGGTCACAACACGGGCATCCCTGCCGTAGAGATACTGGTCGGGTTTTAGTTCCAAGGCCCCGGAGGCAACTATGACGACCCCGTGTTCAAGAATTTTTGAATCGCCGTTATAACCGACCGTGGTCTTGAAATCTCCCACAACACCCTCAACACCCGTAATTTCGCTGTTTAAGAGAATTTTGATGTTTTTATTTGACTGCACGTCTTTTATGAGTGCGGAAAGGTGGGTCTGCACGTCTTCGCCGCGCCAGGTCTCGTGGATGTGTTTTGCCTGCCCTCCGAGGGCACCTGATTTTTCTATAAGATAAGTGAAATAACCCTGTTCGGCCAGATTTTTTGCAGTTGACATACCTGCAAGGCCGCCTCCGATCACGAGCGCCTGCTGGTTGATCTCTAAGCAAGGTTCGTAGAGGGGTTCGATGCCGGATGCCTTGGAAACGGCCATTTTGACCAGGTCTTTTGCCTTTTCAGTGGCCGTCTCAGGTTGATCCCTGTGGACCCAGGAACATTGGTTCCGAATGTTTGCCATTTCAAAGAGGTATTTGTTGATTCCGGCGTTGGTCAGTGTTTCCTGGAAAAGCGGCTCATGGGTCTTTGGCGTGCAGGCTGCTACAACTACCCTGGTCAGGCGCTGTTCTTTTATTACCCGGGTTATTTTGTCCTGTGTGTCCTGCGAGCAACTGAACATGTTGTCCTCTGCATAGACAACCCCGGGCAGGCTCTTTGAATATTCAACCACATCCGGAACGTCAACAACGCCCGCGATATTTGTTCCACAACGGCATACGAAAACACCGATTCGTGTGGAACGGCCGCGGATGTCGATTTCATTCGGAATATATTTTGTCTTGGTAAGGCTCCAGCGGGCCTGGGATAATTTACTGCCCGCAACGCCCGCGGCAGCGCTTGAATCAATAACAGAGGATGGAATGTCTTTAGGCGCCTGAAAGGCGCCGCAGACATAGATTCCGGGCCTTGAACTTACCACGGGCTGAAAGCTGCCAGTGTCTGCGAAACGGTAATGATCAAGTGCAATGTCAAGCATGTTGGCAAGCGCGGTTCCCTCTTTAGAGGCGGCAAGGCCCACTGAAAGCACGACAATGTCAAACTCTTCTTCCACCTTCCTTCCAGACTGGTCCACGTATTTGATTACGTGCATGCCGTTTTCGTTACCGGGTGACACGTTGGTGATCCTTGATTTTACAAAACGGACCCCATACTCATCCTTGGCCCGGTTGTAATATTTCTCAAAATCTTTTCCGTTTGTGCGGATATCAATGTAAAATATTGCAGTGTCGAGATTATCTTTAGAGTGTTCCTTTGCAAGCATGGCCTCCTTGACCGCATAGGTGCAGCAGACCGCGGAACAGTATCCATTGGAGCCAGGGTGAGAGTCTCTTGAACCGATGCACTGGAGCCATGCGATTTTTTTCGGCTCTTTCTCGTCCGAGGGTCTTACCAGGTGGCCGCCATAAGGGCCTGATGAGGCTAGAATCCTCTCGAATTCAAGACTGGTTACCACGTTGGGAGATTTTGCGTAACCAAATGTATCGTAGGTTCCGGGATCATAAGTCTTGCTCCCTGCCGTGACTACTACCGCGCCGACATCAAGGGTCAGTTCCCGTTCTTTGTCGTTAAAATTGATAGCCCCGCTGGGGCAGAATTTTTCGCACGCCTTGCATCTGCCTTTTAGAAAAAATATGCAGTTTTTTGAATCAATTGCATATTTTAAAGGGATGGCCTGGGGGTATTGCAAGTAAATCGCCTTTCGCTTGCTTAACCCCATGTCATATTCATTGGGCAGTTTTTTGGGACATTTTTCCGCGCACAGGCCGCACGCAATGCACTTTTCAGTATCCACGTACCGGGGATATTGTGTCACATGCGCCTGGAAATCGCCTTCCTCTCCTGAAATACTTTTCACTTCGGACAGGGTGAGCAACTTGATATTGATGTGCCGGCCGACCTCGACCAGTTTAGGCGAAATAATTCACATGGCGCAGTCATTGGTGGGAAATGTCTTATCTAACTGCGACATCATCCCGCCAATGGAACTCGATCTCTCAACAAGATAGACATAATACCCGGAATCGGCCAGATCCAGAGCAGCCTGCATTCCGGTTATTCCGCCGCCAATCACGAGAACAGCGCCTGTTTTGTTATTTGACATGTCCTACTCCTGATTCGTAAATATTCGGCAGCACTCCACAGGAAGGCGATCAGGCTGCCCAGCATACCTAAGTATCGAAGTCTGCGCTTATCTGCTGATCAGCCTGCTCACCTCCCTGTGGAGCGCTGCCAAACATTTACTTTTTTGGTGGTTCCAGCTATTTTCCGGCATCAAGCCGAATATTTTTGTAGAAATTTGAAATTTGTTGAGCCGTCGATTCCCAATCTCTCTTTTTCAATTCCCATACTAAGACCCAGAAGCTGGGGATAGAGGATGGGGGAACCTTTATTTTCCCCGGCCGCATCAAACTGCATATAACAGAACGGGCAGGCCGTGCACAGGTATTCGGCGCCCGCCTGCCTGACATCCGACAATTTTTTTCGGGCCAGGGACATTGCAAGGCGATCATTGACGCCGGTCAGAGGGGCGCCGCAGCATTCCAGTCTGGTGGGCCAGTCCACGCTTTCAGCGCCTGTCAGTTCCACGAGTTCGTCAAACAGGGACGGGGCCACAGGATCATCAAACTGGGTGACCTTACTGGGACGAAGGGCATGACACCCGTAATGTACGCCTATTTTAAGATCGCCAAAAGGCTGTGATATTTTGGTTTGAATCATTTCAGCGCCCACATCAACATAGAGTACGGAGAGTAAGTGCTTTACCTGGATTCTGCCTTGGAATTCCAGATCGTCCTGTGCCAGTAACCGGTTAATTTTTTCGCGCTGCCGTCCTCCTTCCTTTATTACATATTCCGCTTTTTTCAGGCTGCCGTAACAGCAGTTGCACATAACGAGCATGTCAAGCCCTTTTTTTTCAGCCAGCGCCAGATTTCTTGCTGAAGAAAGGAGAAAGGCCGTCTGGTCAAAATTTCGCATAGGGTACCCGCAGCAGTTAAACATCGGGATATCCACAATGCCGACGCCCAGCCTTTCAAGAACCGCCAGAGTTGAATCAACATACTGTCTGACCCGTGCAGGTATGTTACAGCCCAGGAACAAGGCATATTTTTTCATTATAGAAATCTCCGTATGTAACCGATCATGGGGCAACTTTAGCTCTTATAGGTGTTTTTCGTGCTCGTGAACGTTAACGAGTCGGCTATATTGATCGCAATGGCCATGAATTCTATTGAGACTTTATAAACATTTAATTTTTCGTGGTCTAGCATATGCATATTAACTTCGTGCTCGTGTACGTGTACGTTCACGTTCACGACACGATGTAACGGGTCTTTGACCCGTATCCCGACTTTCAGTCGTTAATTCAACCAACCATTTTCAGACGGTGGTTGTTGAGTTTTGAGCGAGTCCTAAACGTTCACTAACCGCCAGATGCTTTAGCCTGTACATGAGGTCGGTTACGCTGACATTTTGCGGGCAGTGCTCCTGACACTGGTAACAGGTCAGGCAATCCCATATCATCCCGGCGCCGGACGCCATCTCAATCATTCCAAGCCCCAGGCAACACATAATCTGATGAGGCAGCAGTCCGAGTTCTTCCTCGGGATTATCATAGTTGGCGACGACCGGACACACTGTGGTGCAGTTCCGACATTCAAAGCAATGAGCAAAAGTGGCGTCTCCCGGACATAGGCAAAGATCCAGTGTGTCCGTGTCGCCCAAATCCATCAGGCTGTCGACATTCATAAGTGAATTGAAATTTCCGGCCAGGGCCTGCCGGGCTGCTCTGAGCGGCCCGGAATAATCATCTGCGGCAAAATCCGCCCTGTTCAGTCCCCTGACAAAGGAAAACGGTGAAAGAAGCAGCGGCTCTTTAACTTCTCCCTGAAGCAGATTTTCCCTCACGCCGGGCCAAAGTTCCTTTAGATTGATTCCCGAGGGACAGACAACCGTGCATCTGTCGCAGTTTGTACACATATAAACCCCTTGTCTGACAGCCTTTATTTCTGTTTGGCCGATTTCTTTCCCGGTTGTCAGGGTTTTCAGAATAGCCATTTTTTCAGAAGGAAGCACGTAGTCATTGGCCAGGGCCTTGGAAATCATTATTGCTGAGCAGTGCATACTGCAAGCGCCGCAGTGCGTGCAGGCATCCAGTTCAATGACCTGCCTGGTCGCGATATTTGCCGCGCAGGAGGTCTCCCTGTCCATGACGGCCCCGGCCAGGAGGCTTAACGGGGTGGCGATTATATGAAACATTTTACTGAACGGCAGATAGGCAAGACCGATAAAGCAGGCCATAATGTGGATGTAATACAGGATAATCACAGCGTTGATTCGGTCCAGAAGCAGTGCAACCGGACTGATGATCTTTGCCGCAGCCATTCCGGTAAAGGCCCACCCGGTCGAAGAATGACAGTAAGCGCAGTAATTTTCATGGCTTTCTTGACCAAGCGCCAGTGCTGCGGGGTCGGACGGAAGATCCGTGTTTGGGGAAACAACTCCGAATTCCTTGACCCACAGGCTTTCCAAGGCCGCTTTTTCGTTTTTATCTTCAATAAAGGAATAATCTTCCACCATATTTTGAAATTCGGAATACGATGAGATTTTAACGCCTTCAAGCCATATTCCTGAAAGCATGATAACAGCAAGAACCGTAATAGCGTATTTGTCCTGGGCGCTGTTTTTGACCTGGGAAATTTTCAGGAAAAAACGCCTGTAAACGGCAATTGCAATGCCGACGCAGACCATAAGAGCGAAAAAATCGCGCAGGAACATGAACGGATTCTTAGTAGACTGGTACTCGGCAAAGATGGGTTCAATTATCAACGAATCAAGGGCATGCATAAGCAGAAGCATCATAAAACCGCCGAATATCAGGCTGTGTGTCAGCCAACGTAGAAAACCGAGTTTTAAGATTCTATGCTGGAGCAGTACGTCAAAAAAGAAGACCCTGATAATGATTGCGATTTTAGAACTGAATAGCGCTGAAAATATGCCTTTTACAGCGGCCGGTATTCTGGCCGAGACTGTGACGTCCTTTGCCGCAAAGGTCACATTGCACAAAAACCAGGTACTGATTTTATAAATCAGGCCAATGGAAAAAATGATCAAAGAGACATACAACAGTATGTTGAATACCATACAGAAAACCTCGATTTTGAAATTATTCGAGCCGTGCTGTTAGAACGTCTCGGAATTTCTACAACTCATTGAAATTAAAATTAAATTTTAAGGCTTCGACAAAAACCTTACATCTGGAATTTTGATTTCAAAAGCAAATTTTTTCATTATGAACTTCATTGTCAAGAGATTTTTTGCCAATATCCCATTTTTGCCCAATTTTATTAATAGGTTTAGTACCTTAGATTTAATTTTCGTGTTTTTTATACCCCTCAAGGGGGTACTGAAATGAGTGGCAAAACTTTTGAAAATAAGAGACGAACGCTGATTTTTTCAGTTTATCTGGGTTAGGAGACTATCAGCACAATGTAGGGGCGATCCTTGTGATCGCCCTAATCA
>JAYEGR010000094.1:0-35341 GCA_034659175.1 Thermodesulfobacteriota bacterium
CCGGACGAGGCCATCGCATCGGTTCAGCTTGCCGCCAAGCTGAACAAACACTCTCCATTGAATGTCACGGGGAAGATAGCCCCTTTAAAGGATGAATTATTTGCCGACCTGAAGATCGACTTCCACGATATCGACCTGAGCCCGACATCGCCGTACACCGGCAAATATATTGCTTATAAGACGGACAAAGGAAAGCTGACCCTGAATCTGCATTATATCATCAACGGCAAGGCCCTGGATGCTGAAAATTATGCCTTTCTGGATCAGTTTACCCTCGGCGATTCGGTTGAGAGTCCGGATGCGGCGAGCCTGCCTGTTCGTCTTGCCATTTCCCTGCTCAAAAACAGAAAAGGAGAAATTCATCTCAATGTCCCGGTGCAAGGCGATCTCGATGATCCCGAGTTCAGTGTCGGCGGGGTTATTGTCAAGGTCATTTTAGGCCTGATCGCCAAAGCGGCCACATCGCCCTTTGCCCTGCTCGGCGCCCTGATTCCTGATGGAGAAGACCTCCAGCACGTGACCTTTGGGCCGGGTCTTTCAGATATCAGCCGGGACGCATCAGGCAAGCTTGAAAAGATGGCCGGGGTACTGTATGAACGGCCGGGTCTGCGGGTGGATATTATAGGCAGGGTCGAACCGGCCCGGGACCGTGATGCCTTGATAAAAATACGTTTTGACAGATTAATCAATCTGCAGAAGCTGCATGAATTAAGCGTTGTCACACCTGAAGAGACGTCCCGAATCGAGACAATTGAAATTACAACAGACGAGTATCCTCGTTATTTGTCCAGGGCATATGAGGCCGTGCTTCAGGCGGAGATAAAGTCAAAAGGCAAAGATTATGAAACCACCGGGATGCTTCGGCAATTCCCTGTTTTAAAAAAATTCTCCCTGAATCGTTCTGTTTTCGGCAGACTTGTTTCCAAAATGTCCTCTAAGGATAAGCCTCTGACGCCGGAAGAACATTCCCAGCTTGAAGAGATGGAAAAATTGCTAAAGGCCTGGATTAAGGTAAGTGATGAGGACCTGCGCCTTCTTGCCATCCAAAGGGCCGAAAATGTTCTAGGTTTTCTGCTTGAAAAAGGGCCGGTGGAAGCCGAAAGACTATTTATTGTAGAGCCGCAAGTAGAGCCGGCCGAAGATGCTGACGAGAAAATGACAGGGATGCAGGTGGAGATGGTTATCAAGTAGTGTCCACCCATTTTATAATTGCTATATTGTGCTGCAAAACAAATGGACGAAAAAAAGGCAGCGGCAGAGGATATTGACAAGCTTGCCCCGGAAAGGTAAGACTGTATATAAGGTTGAAAAATAAATTGGCAATCCCTTAAGAACGAACCTTAAACAAAGGAGAAAAAAATGCGGATGAAAAAACTGTTTAAAGTGTTAACGGTGATATTTTTAAGCGCCTTGGTGACCGGCTGTGCGCAAAAGCAGGTAGAAAACCCTTTTACGGCCCACGACCTTAACCCGGAAGTAAAACAGAAAGTATACGTGCAGAAAATTGACAATTTCCTGATCGTTTTTGACGCCTCAACTTCTATGGGCGATCGTTACAAAGGGCAGACCAAGTTCGATATTTCCAAGAATATTGTAAGCAACATGAACACAACAATTCCTGACCTGAAACTGCAAAGTGGACTAAGAACATTCGGCCCAAAGCATGGCACATCCAAGGAAACCAACCTTATATATGGTCTGACCGAATATACCACGGCCGGACTTGAAAACGCGGTCCAATCAATCATAATGCCCAGTGGGCTGAGCCCTGTCGGCGAGCCCCTGGATGCCGCCATCGAGGATCTTACATCCACCACCGGGAAAATAGCGGTAATCATCATTAGTGACGGTAAGGAGACGCACTCCATACCGGCAATTCAGGCCGCAGAAAATTTAAAGAGTCATTACGGTGACCGGATCTGTATCTATGCCATATTGGCGGGAGATGATCCAGCCGGAAAGAACCTGCTTGATAAAATCGTACTGGCAGGCGAATGCGGCTTTGTAACCGACGGTGACAACCTCAACTCCCCTGACGGCATGGCTGACTTTGTCAAAAAGGTCTTTTTTGAAAAGAAAAAGGAATTGGACAGCGATGGCGACGGGGTAGTCGATTCACTGGACAAATGTCCCAACACCCCGCAGGATGTTCAGGTTAATAACAAAGGATGCCCGTTGGATTCAGACGGTGATGGCGTATATGATTACGAGGACAAATGTCCCGGCACGCCGGTCGGCGCATCCGTGAATCATCTTGGCTGCTGGGTTATTAAAGGCCTTATGTTCGAGACCAACAAAGCTGACATCAAGCCGCAGTCACTTAAGAATCTGAAGGAAGTCCTGGTTGTTATCAGTCAGAATCCCGGACTTAAGCTGGAGATCCAAGGTCATACCGACAACGTCGGCGCCAAGGAGTATAACCAGAAGCTGTCTGAGCAGCGTGCCTGGGCGACAATGAACTATTTCATCAAAAACGGCGTCAGTAGTAATCAACTGACCGCCCGTGGATACGGACTTGCCAAGCCGGTTGCCTCAAACGAGACTCCAAGCGGCCGGGCCGAAAACCGTCGGGTTGAGCTGCATCCCATCAAATAGAATTTTGTAAACGTTCCCCAGCACCCCACCCGGAGTCTCGCAGGCTCGCTTACCTGCACGTGACCACGGCGAGCGACATAGTGTGGCTATAGTCGCTTGCCCTGATCACGTATACCCCAAGATCGGGTCATTATAGATACTTGACAGCTACCAATAATTAATATATTTTGGTATAAAAGTATACTGGGGGATGGATTTCATGCAAAAAAACACCAGCGTTAGTATCGGCCTATATTATGAAAAATTTATCGGCCGGCAAATCGAGAACGGCCGGTTCTCATCGGCAAGCGAAGCGATACGAGCGGGTCTGCGACTCCTTGAAGAACGTGAAATAAAATTTTACGCCCTACGCCGGGCTTTGCAGGCAGGGGAAGAAAGCGGCTTTGCTGAATATACATTAAGTGGACTAATTGAAAAGCTTGATAAAGAAACCCCGAATTGATGCCGGCTTTCCGTCTTACCAAAAAAGCGATAGAAGACCTGCTATCGATTGCACGGTACACACAAAAAACATGGGGCCGAGAGCAACGCAACAAATATCTTTCAACGCTGGATGAAAGTTTTCATATGTTGGCGAAAGAACCCCATTTGGGCTGCGTATGCGACGAGATACGCCAAGGTTACCGCAAACATCATGTAGGCCGACATCTCATCTTTTATAAACAGGTGGCTGCACACATCAAAATTATTCGTATTTTACATGAGCGCATGGACGTGGAGAGTCACCTGTAGGGCCATTACTCCAGATAGCCTTAGGGTTCGCTCAAAAATAACTTCACATTTTCATGCGCCGATCCATCCCGCATGGCTGCGTTGCTCGTCGGTTAAATAGCCCTGCTATTCGCCCTCCTCGCGCCTTGCCATGCGGGCGCCTCGACACCTGAAAATGTAAATTTATTTTTGGGCGAACCCTTAATTGCGAGAATGGAATTTATTATCTGCCAACATGGTTGCACAGCTCCCAAAATCAGTCTGGTACAAAGCCAAAGGGATTTGGCATTGTCGAATAGATTCCAAGTTTATGAGCCATTTGTTATGCGCTACGATCTATCAAAAACTCAACCCACAACGGGATCAGAGAGGGTGCAATACAAAAAAGTTACATAGAACATAGTGCCCTATGGGCAAAAACATGAAACAATCATTTTTTTCGTCATTCCGGCATGTAGTTAGCTGGAATGACGATGTTTCATGTTTTTGCGAATCAGCGAAACTTTTTTTGTATTGCACCCGATCAGAGAGTGACCCCTATTCAGCGGACTCTTCGCCTGTCCTTGCCCCCTGTCTTAAGTTTATATTGACAACTTTTTTCAAAGCTCGATGGTCTGTTTAATGGAAAATTAATAAGTTGTTTGAAACTTATTTTCATAATATTCGGCTTGATGCCGGAAAATAGCTAGAAACACAAAATTATAAATGTTTGGCAGTGTACCCCAAGGGCACTTCCTGCGGGGCGCTTCACAGGGGTAAGCAGGCTGATCAGCAGATAAGCGCAGACTTCGATACATATCGGTATGCTGGACAGCCTGATTGCCTTTCAGTAGAGTGCTGCCGAATATTTACCTTTTTTTCAAATAACCTATTGAATAATCAGGAGGAATTCCATGCACTTAATTTTTGAAAAAAATTCGAATTTGCGGTCCATAATTTTTACAGGAATAACTATTATCTTTTTTTCTTTATTTTCAAACTCCGCAAAGGCGGAAGACAGTTGGTGGGGGGACATAGGCGGAGAACTTTTAAATACCTTTACTGAAAACGACAATCAAGTAGAAGATATTACAAGTGGTGAAATTGGAGGGGCGTTTAAAGATGCCCTGCAGATCGGCACAGAGAATGTGGTCAGCCGCTTAGGCCAAGTTGACGGCTTTAATGCTGATTCCGCCATTCATATACCATTGCCTGAAAAATTGGAAAAAGTAAAATCCATATTAAATAAAATCGGCATGTCAGGCCTGCTTGATGATCTGGAACTAAAACTGAATCGGGCTGCTGAAGCGGCAACCCCAAAGGCAAAAAAACTTTTTGGGCAGTCAATTACTGAAATGACTTTTGACGATGTTATGGCTGTTTATAAAGGCCCCGAAGATGCGGCCACAAAATATTTTCAGAAAAAGATGTCTCCATCCCTGGCAAAAGAGATGACGCCTGTTATTGATGAAAGCCTGTCAAGCGTGGGAGCAATCCAGTCGTACGACAAGGTTATGAGCCAGTATCGATCCATACCGTTTGTGCCGGATGTAAAAGCGAATTTGACGGAATATGTGACAAACAGAGGTATGGATGGGATCTTCCACTATATTGCCCAGGAAGAAATTGCAATCCGCCGGAATCCTGCAAAGCAGACTACTGATTTGTTAAAGCGAGTATTCGGGAGCAAATAAATTAAAAATGGAACAACTTGACCAGATAGTTAACACCATATCTATGACTATGGGCGCTGCATGGGCCAGCGGCATTAATCTTTACGCCACGATCCTGGTTCTGGGATTGGTTGGAATGACGGATAGTGCGATTTTGCCGGACAGTCTCCAAATTCTTACGAATCCACTGGTCATTGGAGCAGCCGGACTGATGTATCTTGTGGAATTTTTCGCGGACAAGATGCCGGGAGTTGACACGGGCTGGGATTGTATTCATACATTTATCCGCGTTCCTGCCGGAGCGCTCCTGGCTATGGGCGCGGTGGGGGAAGTAGATCCGGCCTTTACACTTGCGGCGGCTATCGTCGGCGGAGGGATGGCTGCTGCTACCCACGCTACCAAAGCAGGAACACGGGTCATCATCAATACTTCTCCCGAACCGATCACGAACTGGAGCGCCTCGATTGCGGAAGACATCACGGTGATCAGCGGCCTATGGGTTGCCTTGCATTATCCATGGGCCTTCATATGCCTGCTTATTATCTTCATTCTGCTGATGATATGGGCGCTGCCTAGAATATGGCGTGGGATAAAAATGATCTTTGGAACCATTAAACGTTTTTTTGGAAGTAACAAGCCGGGTGTCTCCTCAATAAAGAATGATGCCGGCAAACAACCGGAAGTACGGAACAGAGAGGAAATAAATTGAGCAAAATTACGCTCAGCTTTAGGTTAGATTTGGTCGGCTCGATTGAACAGGTAAGCGAAGACTCCGAAACCGCAGGCGTAGCAGGGCTACGTTGAGGATTTTATGATTGAGAGCCGGCCGAAGATGACCTGAAGATGAGATGGAATTTTGTTCAATTTATTTACGACCTGTTCCTGAAAGTGGAGGAAAGCAAATGAAAAAATTTTTGATAATAGCTGGAACAATTGTGGGTGTGGCTGTTGTCGTGATGGTTGTGGTTTTCCTTTACATTAACCGCGGTGATTTTATCCAGGCGCATATCCTTCCGGTCGTGGAGAAGCAAATCGGTGAATCGGTAACGGCGGAAGAGATCAATTTTTCCCTTTTCAGGGGCATAGAGTTTAAGAATTTCCAAATAGGGGCGAAAGAACCGATCGCAAGGGCGGACACGATTCGTGTGGCTTATGCCTTTTCCCCGTTACTCAAGGGCAATGTCGAGATAGAGGAAATCCTGGTGGATCAGCTCGATGTCAAACTGACTGACAAGAGGCTTGAAGAGATCCTCAACAACCTTGGTCCGCCGAAAACCGCAGAGACAAAACCAGGGGCCAGGGCCCCTGTCAAAGTCGGCGCCATGCCGGGCGTGTTGCTGAAATCACTCAAAGTCAAGCAACTGAATTTCGAATTCAAACAACCGGACAAGAGTGGCGCAGGCATTGTGACAACTTCCATCCATGATCTGAACGTTGATCTGTCGAATTTGGGTAATGATCGTGAATTCTCTGTCAACGTCAAGACCAAGGCCGGCTATGCCGTTGATGGAGACAAGATAGACGTCGGCGACATCATTATGATTGCCAAAGGAAAGCTGGGCAAAAATTTATTCCCGGCACAGATGGATCTTGAGGTTGTAATCGACCGGGCCAAAGGCTCTGCCGCCGATGTTGCCGTGGATATGAAATCCATGCGATACAAAGCCCGGATTGATATCGGAGCCAACGCCTCGTCTGTTGCTCTGGACGGAAAATTCGCATTGAATCGACTAGACGTTGAATCAACCACAGACAAAAATCTCAAACCACCCCCGATCTCAATTACTGCCGGTCACAAACTCTCGGTCGATCCGGACAAACTTGTTCTTAAACTTGACACCTTTGACGCTGCAGTTGGTTCAGAGCATGTTCAACTGTTCAGTATGAATCTTAGCAATCCCACAGAAATCAACCTGGCAAATCCAAACAGCGCCGATGCCGCGCTGACCATGAAGGTGAATCTTGATAACAGATCAGCAGGTCTACTGATTCCCAAGATTGACGATGTACGGATCCGTGATTGGGCGTTACGGACCGAGGATCTTTCCGTGTCAGTCAAAAACGGCAGGGATGTTCAGCTCAATGGCGCTGTTGTCATTGACCGCATTGATGTCACGGCCATGGGAACCGACTACAAAGGGCTTGCCTTGCGTGATGGGTTTAAGGTCGATTGCACGGGCCTGCAGATGATCTCAAAAGGCGGCACGGATGTATTGAACGGAGATGTGAATCTGGCCAACAAATTCACCATTGACGAACGCAGCGCCAAACTGGTCGACGTCAATGTTACAGGCAACCTGCAGTTGAATCCTGGTGCCGGCAAGCTATATGTCCAGGTGGCGTTGATTGATCTGTCACACCTGGCGCACCTGTTGCCGCCTTTGACAGGCATTGAGAAACTTAAAGGAAAAGTGCAGGCGGACATTGACACCGACTTCACAAAATCAGGCAAAGTCGTCAACGTAAAAGCAAAGGCATCCCTGGCAAACATGGACGTGGCTATCAAGGACAAGGGACATATGGCAAGGCCTGTATCAATTGACGTTGACAGCGATCTAAAGTACACGTCCGACGGCATGCTTGGTATCAATTCAACTGTTGTAAACGTGACCGCAAAGGAACAAAAGCGTTTGGCGGAGATCAAAATTTCCGGCAGCCTGGACACGACAATGAAGGGACAAAAGTCTGAAATCCTTATCAGTAGTGACAAGACAATCAAAGGCGACGAGCTGGCCGGTCTTTGGGTTTCATCAAAGGCAGTTGACAAAGATAAAACCGTGGAACCGGCTGCTACTCCGACTGCCGCTGCGACTTCGTCCCCAACAGAACCTGCCGCTCTGCCGCCGTTGTGGATCTTTGCCGGGCTTGACCTTGCCGACATCAGGTATAAGGATCTGCGCGTCAAAGACTTGATAATGAATACCACGATCAAGGATAACCAGCTCGCTGTCAAGGAGACGAGTCTTCAGATCAACCAGGGAACGGTCAAAATTGACGCGGATTGCAATCTCCAGGACCTGAATAAGCCAGGGTACAAAACCAAGATCAATACGCAGAACCTCTCATTTGATCCATTTATAACGAGTTTCAAGGGGATCTTCAAAAGCCTGCCGATAAAATTTTCAGGCGGGCTTAAAAATCTTGATATCAACGCGCAGGGATCGGGATACAAGATGGCGGATCTGCAGAAAAACCTGCTGGCCGATGCAAGGTGGAGCCTCAGCTCATTCCGCGTCGAGTCGTTTACAGGACCGTACAACAAGACTATACCGATGCTGATGAATGTTTTCAAGCTCAGGATGGATGATCTGGCATTTGACGACGGCGATGGTCAGGTTGAGATAACCGGCGGCAAAATCAAACTGGCGCCGTCCAGGCTGTCGTCATCCAAACTGGGCTTGAATTACGAAGGTGAGGTAGAATTAGGCGGAGACTGGAAACAGGACCTGAAACTGCAAGGCGTTCTGTCGGCCGGTCTTGCTGATCGGGTACCGGAACATGTGCAATTAACAAAACTTGACAACGGCATGTCACAGACCAATGTCATTTCACTGAAAGGTGACCTGACCAAGCCCGGCACAATTGTTGGTATAATCGGTTCATCCTGCGTCAGGCCTGAATACAGGGAAGAGGCCGAGTTGATTGCAGCCCTGGCAAGTGGTGAAACGCCAAAGGCGAAAGACGTCCTTGAAACGGGCTTTAAGTTTGGGATTAAAAAATATCTTGAAAAAGAAGCCGCCAAGGACAATGAGGAGGGTAACGAGAAGAATAGTGATAAGGACAAAATAAAGGACTTACTAAAGGGCCTTTTCTAAACCGCCCGCCCCCTGTCAAGGGGGGTTAAAAAAGGAAAAAAACCGGTTGCCGATGAACATCAAAAATGCCACGCATTTTCTGCGTGAGGGAGTTTGGAGTATTTCATCCAAAACGCTCTCTCCATTACGTTCTTTTTTTCTGAAACAGCTGCGCATAGTGATTCTGGCCTTGCGCGGATTTGACGAGGATAAATGCGGCCTTCAGGCATCAGCGCTCACTTTTTACAGCCTTATGTCGGTCGTGCCGGTTGTGGCAATGGCCTTTGGTATAGCCAAGGGGTTTGGTTTGGAAGAGAGTTTGAAACAACAACTCTACGAAAAGTTCCAGGATCAGTCCGTTATGATCACCAAAATAGTCGTTTTCTCGGAATCGATGCTGGAAAAAACTCAGGGCGGGGTTGTTGCCGGTATTGGTGTGGCAGTGCTTTTTTTCCTTGTAATAAAACTTTTGTCTAATATTGAAAAATCTTTTAACAACATCTGGGGCATACGCAAAGGTAGATCACTGTCCAGAAAATTGACCGACTACCTTGCAGTGATGCTTGTTTGTCCACTGCTCCTGATCATGTCCAGCAGTCTGACGGTATTTTTGACGGCCCAGGCAAGCGAACTGACCGGCAGAATAGTATTCCTTCAGACGTTCAGCCCCCTGATCGCCATTACACTTAAGCCCCTGCCGTATCTGTTTGTTTTGGTGCTTTTCACATTTAATTATATATTTGTGCCCAACACCAAAGTCAGGTTTAAATCAGCGCTGTTCGGCGGTATCGTGGCCGCCGTAACTTACCAGATTGCCCAATGGGCCTATATAAAATTCCAGATCGGCGCCGCGAATTACGGCGCTATTTACGGCAGCTTTGCAGCCCTGCCTCTCTTTTTGCTGTGGCTTCAGATGAGCTGGCTGATCGTTCTGCTCGGTGCGGAAATATCATTTGCATGCCAGAACGTGGACACCTACGAATTTGAGCCTGATTGCCTGAAGATCAGCGTCCGTTTTAAACAGACCCTGGCCTTAAGAATCGTACAGCTCTGTGTGCACCACCTGGCTGAAGGTAAAAAGCCATGGAGAGCCGACGCCATATCGCACGAGCTTGAGATACCTGTCCGGCTTATACGCGAAGTCCTGTTTGAACTCGTACAAGCCGGTATCCTCCTGGAGACGCGCTCTGCTGACGATGAACCCGCTTACTGCCCGGCACGCATGGTGGAAAAGTTGCGCATGAGTGATGTACTCTTTGGTTTGGAAAAACTCGGGAGGGATACGATTCGGGTGTCCGAAGAAGCCGGCCTTCAGAAATTCAAAAAATCATTGGCGGAACTGGAAAAACTGGTTGAAAATGATCCTGCAAATCTGCTGATAAAAGATGTTTAGTACCTTAGGGACGGGGACGAAATAACTTCCCCGTCCCTTATTAAATTAAAACAGAATGGAAAATGATATGAGTAAAGACAATCAAGGTGGTCTTTTTTTTCTGGGTTTGTTTGTAGCGGCAGGCTTGGCATTGGCCGGTTATTTTGTTGGCCAAACCTTGTATAACGCCAAGGTCGCTCTCAACACAGCGGAAGCCAAGGGGTTGGCCGAGCGACGGGTAATGGCGGATCGTGCTAATTGGGAAATTATCTTCACAGTGACAGGAGCAAGCCGCGAAGAGATTCCAAGTCTTTATGAGAAAGCTGAGCAACACCAACAAACCATCATAGGCCTACTAAAGGATAATGGATTTGATGATAGTGAAATACAGGTGGGTGTGTTGGACTATGAGTATCACGAATTGCGTGACGACAAACAACTACTGGTCGATCAGACCCACAGGCTGGTCGGCGCCATCAGCGTGGAGACCGAAAAGGTTGAACAGGTGGGCAAGGTGCGCACCAGCGTAAGCAAACTAATCGCGCAGGGGATTGATATCGAAAACATGGCACCCGCTTACCGCTTCACCAAGCTTAATGAAATCAAACCCGATATGCTACGCGAGGCGACCAAAAATTCACGTATTGCCGCTAATGAGTTTGCTGAAAATGCAGGCGTGAACGTCGGCGGTATCCGCAATGCACGGCAGGGCAGCTTCAATGTGCGCGATGTTGGAGCGGAGTATGGAGACACCGCAAAAATAGAAAAAGAGGTTCGAGTAGTGACTACTATCACCTTCTATCTAACAGAGTAATGAAAAAAATTTCAAAAAATCAATGGATAAAAATATTCACAATATGGGCTCCGCATAAACTCATGACACTTCTGAAACTGCCGCACATAGCCCCGATAGCTTTGCAAGATTTTTGGCGAGTAATGCCGTATTTTGATAGCCCGTTCCAATTCAGTATATAATCCGGTCCAGTCAGCGCCGCTCTTCTTTACATCCGTCTCACCGGCAACCGCCTCTTCTCTGTTTTTCTGCTGAACAGGATTTTCTTGTCGCTCCCTCCGCGTAACGCCGATTATCCGGCAGGGTTACAGCAGCGTTTTTTTCAAGCGAATTTGCTTTGGCCTGCCTGTCATCTCCACCACATTATAATTACGTGAACAAGATGATTGACTTCCTGTGTGTCTTGTGTTACATTGTCTTACTATGAACACTCTGACTATAAGACTACCAGACGAATTGAGATCTGATCTGCAACAGATCAGCCAGGCCGAGAACAAACCCGTGAGCGACGTTGTCCGCGAATCGTTGCGGCGCTATATCGCGGTTGCCAAGTTTCGCTCACTGCGACGGCGTGTTCTTCCGTTCGCCGAAGCCCAGGGGTTGGTCACAGACGAGGACGTTTTCGAGGCCCTTTCATGAGGGTTGTTCTGGACGCGAATGTCATCATCGCGGCCTTTGCTGCTCGGGGATTGTGCGAGTCTATTCTTGAGGTCTGTCTGAGCGACCACGAGCTCGTCGTCAGTGATCATCTTCTGGGAGAGGTACACAGGCATCTGGTCGGCAAGATCCGGCTTCCGGTTGCAGTGGCTGGAGACATCGTGGCGCTACTGAGGGCGCAAGGGACGCTCATTGTTCCTGCCAATGTGAGTGAGGATGCCTGCCGGGACCGGAACGATCTGCCGGTTTTGGGGCTTGCCAAAGCAGCTGCGGCAGACTGCATCGTTACGGGGGACAAAGACCTGTTGGTGCTGGAGCAGTTTGGCGATGTGCCGATCTATTCTCCCCGCGCCTTTGCCGACAGGCTCCGATAACAGCGGGACACCCAACCAGAGGATGCACGTTGACGCAAGTATCGCTGCCGTGCTACTGCGCAAGTGATCCCGCCGTTATGCTAAACAATACTCATCTTTACAAATGATGTTATATATGCTATCGTCGTGATATGTTGATTACGATAGATACGAATGTGCTTTATCAAGCTCTTAGAAGTAGCTCGGGAGCCTCTTTTCAGATCATGCAATTAGTACGAGCTGGCAATTGTAGAATTGCTCTGTCCCAATCTGTGTTTACTGAATACCAAGATGTTTTGACAAGGCAAAGCTCATTAAACGCATTTGAATTAACTCGTAATGATGTTGAAATGTTTCTTCGCTATATAGCATACATCGGACAAAAATTTGACCCTCACTTCCTATTTAGGCCAAATCTAAAGGATGAGAATAATAATATGTTTGTAGAATTGGCAATCGCTAGTCAAAGCAGGTATTTGGTTACCAGCAATATCAAAGATTTTGTGTCAGGAGAATTGCTACTGAATAATTTCCAGCTATTTACCCCAGCACAATTCCTCAAAAACTGGAGGAACCACCATGAAGAAAGCTAGTGTTATGACAGTAAGATTACCCGCAGACTTGAAGCAGCGTATTGACATCATTGCAGCTGAACAGGGAGTATCCTTGAATCAACTCGCAATGTATATGTTTGCAAAAGAAGTCGCCTCTTTTGAAGCTGGAAATAAAATTTCCGAATATTGGCAAGGGTATGACAAAAAAGAAATTTTACAAAATTTTGACGATGTGATGAGTAAAATAAAAAAACGAAAAGTCCCACAATGGGACAAGGTAGTATAATAAGTAACAATAGGTATAACTCATTTTAAATATTGAGATAAATTGCACAACAAACGGCTCAACCATACCGCGAGAACGTTGGCGGCGCTACTGCGGCAAGTTCATTGGCGCGGTCTGGTTAGCCTTGACGTTAGCGTGAGAGAAAACCCCCTTAATACTTGACAACCACCGCCAAAAGAACCATAATGAAACCATTAAGAAATCAAAAAATGGGGGTTATTATGCCAAGTGTCACTGTTAAAAATATTCCAGACCATGCGTACGAAATTCTCAAGCAGGCAGCCACTACCAATCATAGGAGTATCAATAGCGAAATTATCTGTTTAATTGAAAAAGCAACGGTCAGTAAACCATTCAACCCTGAGCATTATTTAATCCAGGCTAAACGCTCTAGACAAAAAACAAAACAATTCACTCTTACCGCTGATATTTTACAAAAAGCCAAGGAGGAAGGGCGTCCATGATTGTTGTGGATACTAATATCATAAGTTATTTTTATCTCAACTCAGACTATTCATCTCTTGCTGAACAAACATTTAAAAAAGATCCAATATGGTCAGCACCATTGTTATGGAGAAGTGAATTTAGAAATGTTCTGACATTTTATTTAAAGAAAGAAATCTTTTTGTTGTCTGAAGCAATTGAAATCTTTGAATCAGCAGAAGAATTATTAAAAGAAAACGAATATGAAATAAATTCAGCACAAGTATTAAGAGTGTCCCACTCAAGTGGATGCTCCGCATATGATTGTGAGTTTATAAATTTGGCAAAAGATCTTAACATTTCATTGGTTACGGAAGATAAAAAGGTACTAAAAAGCTTTCCAGAATCTGCTATATCTATGCATCAATTTATCGAACCCTGCTGAAAAGATAATATAAAAACAGGCTAACAATTTTATTCTCGTGCCGATATCAGAGTAAGCGTTCACATGCACCCCATCCGGAGTCTCGCAGGCTCGCTTACCTGCACGCGATCAGGACTGCCGGTTACAAATCATTCCCTGTTCGACCATTTGCAGATAGAGTTTACGGCCGACCCATGCGTCGGTTGCTGCATATTTTTCCTGGCTGGGCAGAAGCGTTTCACGCGCCCAGTTAGATGTCTGGGCTTTTTTGGTGATGCGGAATCCCAGAAGAACCGCGGTAAGTCCGCGCAGACCATGGTTCTTGATCCCGGATTGCCTTGCTGCGTCACCAAGATCCACAAAACCCGCCGGGGAGAAATCTCCCATTTTTTTAAGCTGAGCCACGTCAAAATCCAACGAAACTCCGGCCTTTATTATTCCAGGATTCGAGAGAATTCTGCGCAGCTTTCCGGGGAATTTCAAGTGCCGTAATTGAAAAAGATAGACTGCGTGTTCACCTCCGAGCTGTACCAGGGCAGGAGGGTACTTCCGTCCCTTGGTAAACGCCGGGCGGGTTTCCGTGTCAAATCCCAGAATTGTCTCCTCGCGCAAATCCTCGATGGCCGCAGACAGGTCAGCCTTTGATCGGACAATATTTACCGGTCCCTCGTAGTGCCTGACAGGACACTCATTAATCTCCTGCCGTGACATTCTCCGGCTGAACCCCGGCCTTTCTTTTGTCATGTCGTAACCGTTTGATTGTAACTGATCACAGGGGCAAGGCAGCCAGACAACGGTTATCCCCCCCACCGTGTAAGCGGTCACAGGTGGCGCATCCGGAGTCTCGCAGGGCTCGTACCTGCACGCACATCTGCACCACCTGTGACCGCTTACGTTTGATTAATCAATTCCATGGCCAATTGCGCGGTTCGGTCCGAGGCACCTGGTTTTCCGAGTTGTTTGCATACATCGGCAAGCTGTTCGCGCATCCGGTTGCTTTTCTTTTTGTCTTTAAGGATTCGCATCACGGCTTCGGCTATTTTGTCCGGTTGGGCATTATCCTGGAGCAGTTCCTTTACTACCTCTTTTCCAGCCACAAGATTGACCAGGGATGCGAATTCCACCTTGATCAGCCTGCGTCCCAGGAAATACGTTAATGGTGACGTTCGGTACGAAACCACCATGGGTATATTCAGAATAGCCAGTTCCAGTGTAACTGTTCCGGATGCCGCCATGACCGCATCACAAGCAGCCATTAAATCATATCTGTTCCCTGAAACAACTTTTATGTCAAGGCCGCAATCATTTAACCCGTTCTTTTCAAGATCGGCCCGTGTTAGTGTCGGCGCAAGGGGCAGCAGAAAAACAAGGTCTTTTCTCCGGTCATACAACCTTTTTGCAGCGTCCAGAAAAACCGGCAGTATGAATGAAATTTCTTTTTTCCTGCTTCCCGGCAGGATGCCCACCTTGGCGCCATCCAGGGAAAGCCCGTTTCTTTTCAAAAACTCCTTTCCGGAACAAGTCGGTTTCACGGAATCTAAAAGCGGGTGGCCGACAAAATCAACCTCTATTTGTCTCTGCCTGTAAAACTCCTGCTCAAATGGAAGAATCACGGCCATACGATCCACCAGGCGGCTGATCTTTTTTGCCCGGCCGCTTCTCCATGCCCATACCTGCGGGCTGATGTAATACAAGATGGGGATTCCCAGCCGTTTAGCCTTTTTTGCCAGCATAAGATTAAAATCAGGGTAATCGATTAGAATCAGCAGGTGGGGACGCCATTCTTTTAACCGTTGTTCCATGGCATTCTTGGCTGCCCGGATGTCGCTCAAGTGACTGAACACCTCTATAAATCCGGTGACGGCCAGGCCTGAAACGTCATAAAGAAGCTCCACACCCTGTTCGTGAAGAGCTTTGCCCCCAATGCCGCAGACATCTACATCCGGTGCGAGTCTCTTGATTGCCGAAATCAGACCGGCCCCGTGCAGATCACCTGACGCCTCGCCCGTGGAAATCATAATGCGGATTCCATTGTTTGAGTTTTTCCTGTTCACGCCTTTCCAGCATTCCCTATTACGCCTTTATGCATTTCAACAAACTCCCTGATCTGGTCTATGATTTGGAGAACCACTGCCAATGCCCTTCTTCCTTCCCGTCCTGAGACCTTTGGGGTTGTTCGATTCCGGACATTGGACACAAAATTTTTTAATTCAGTCTCAAGTGCATCTTTGTCGGTAAAGGAAAGACGCAAGATATTTTCCTCAGGGATCAATGTATCGGCATATCCACCCGCACTAAGTGCGCTCGGACTCATCTCCCGAACCCCCTTGATTTTTGATTCATCAACATTGATCACCATTATCTCCTTCTTGGCAAAATCAACGGAGATATAAGATCCAGGCTGAAAAATTCTGAATCTACGGATGTTATCCATGGATATCCGGCTTACAGTGACATTTGCCGTGCAGCCGTTTTCAAAAATAAGGCGGGCGTTGGCAATATCAGTAGAAGGAGTGACCACGGGCACGCCCACGGTATGTATTGTCTTTATAGGAGAATCCACAACGCTTAACACGATGTCAATGTCATGAATCATGAGATCCAGAACCACATCCACATCTATCCCGCGGCCCTTGAAGACACTAATCCGGTGCGACTCGATGAACATGGGCCGGGTCAGGTACTGTTCCATGGCCAGTACGGCCGGATTAAAGCGTTCCAGGTGACCCACCTGGAGAATTTGATCCCTCTTATCCGCCATTGCAATGAGTTCGTCAGCCTCGGCAAGTGTGACGGTCATGGGTTTTTCAATTAATATGTCAACACCTTTTTCAAGACATGTTTTACTTACATCAAAATGGTCCGTGGTCGGCACAACTACGCTGACAGCGTCAACCTTATCAAGCAGTTCATGATAATCCGTAAACATCTTTGTGTTGAATTTATCCGCAATCGCAGCAGCCGTTTCCGGAATAACATCCACTACTCCGACAAGGTCGACCCCTTCCATAGACGCATATTTTTCCGCATGAAATTTCCCAAGATATCCAACACCAATAACTCCCACCTTAATTTTTTTCATTTAGTACCTTAGTGGTAATTTTCTTGTTTTTTGTGGTAAAAAAACTCCGAAGTTATATGTGACTCCTGCTGTGCCACATATTTTAAGGCACTTATACCCCTTCAGAGGGGGTACTGAAAATAGTCCAGTACCTTTAAAAATTTCCAGTTTATCTGGGTTAGTTATCTTTAACCTTCACATCCCCAGGTAGGCCTTTTTGACCCCTTCATTTTTTAAAAGATTTTCAGCCGAATCAGAGAGAGTGATACGGCCGTTTTCCATAACATATCCTCTGTGAGCCGTTTTAAGGGCCATGTTCGCGTTCTGCTCAACCAGAAAAATGGTGGTGTAGTGTTCCAGGTTAATCTTACTGATAATCTCAAATATCTGTTTTGCAACTTTTGGAGCAAGTCCCATGGATGGTTCGTCAAGAAGCAACAGACGCGGCCTGGCCATCAATGCCCTGGATATGGCAAGCATCTGCTGTTCCCCTCCGCTGAGCGTTCCGCCCGCCTGATTCCGCCTTTCCGCAAGTATCGGAAAAAGGTCAAATGCGTATTCCAGGTCTTTCTTTATCCCGTCTGTGTCATGTCTCTGAAAGGCGCCCATGTCGAGATTTTCGATCACGCTCAGGTGGGGGAATATCCTTCTGCCTTCAGGGACCTGGCTGACACCTCTTGAGACTATCCTGTCAGGCCGCTTTCCCTGAATCGGTTTGTCCATAAAAAGGATTTCTCCAGACCTGGGGACGATAATGCCTGAAACGGCCATAAGTGTCGTGGTCTTTCCGGCGCCGTTTGCTCCGATCAAGGTGATAATCTCGCCGGCTGAAATCTCCAGATTAACGTCTTTTAAAACATGAATATTTCCACGAAATGCGTGTAAATTCCTGACCTTAAGCATCATAACCGTTCAGAGTCCCCCCCCTGTTTAGCAGACTCCTCCGTATCTACCTCTTCTCCGAGGTAGGCCGTGATCACGTCCGGATGGTTCTTTATCTCAAAAGGCGTGCCCTGGGCAATCTTCCGGCCGTGATCCATGACAAATATCCGGTGGGAAAGACTCATCACGAGTTTCATGTCATGCTCGATAAGAAGTATTGAGATCCGGTCCTCAGAGTGAATTTTTCGAATAAGGCACACCAACCCTTTTGTTTCCTGCGGATTCATACCGGCCGCCGGTTCGTCAAGCAGAAGGAGAAAGGGTTCCGTGGCAATTGCCCTGGCTATTTCAAGACGCCTTTGAGCGCCGTATGGAAGGTTGTCGGCACGTTCATCCGCAAGGTCTCTTATGCCGACCTTTTTCAAAATGTTATAGCTTATCTCAACAACTTCTTTTTCCTCTCTCACAGTTGCCCTGTTTTTGAACACTGCCCCCAAAATACCGGCGGACATGCGGCAGTGGCGGCCGATCATTACATTTTCCAGTACCGTCATGTTGGGAAAAAGACGGATATTCTGAAACGTCCTGGCTATTCCCTTTTCCGTGACATGGTTGGGCTTAAGACCGTTTATCCGTTCACTTTTCCCGCCGTCCGGCGAGATCAGGATATCCCCTGATGATGGCTTGAAAATCCCGGTAATGCAGTTAAAAAACGTTGTTTTCCCTGCTCCGTTAGGACCGATCAAGGCAACGATCTCATCCCGGCCGACATCCAGGTCAAGGTTGTCCAGAGCGCGGACCCCTCCGAAATTCATGGTCATTTTTTTTACTTCCAGAACCGGCGCCATGTCATTATCCGGGAACCTAAAGGTCCGCTCAAAAAATAATCCTCCCAAAATCCGATATAATCAGCTTTTTTTTGGGACAGGATACCATAATTTTAAGGTGTTCACAGCAGAAGAGTTCATTCCCGCGTCTTTGTCAAAAAATACCGTTTTTTGCTGTTTTTTGACAAAGATGCGGAAAAAGGATTGGTGGCAGTAAAACCGCTGGTCTAAAAAAAGGCAGAGCCTTGAGGCATGCATTCCCAGGCGGAGCCTGGGAACGAGGGCAACCTTTTGATCAAAAGGTTTTGTGAACAAATACATGACGACCCTGATTTCAGCCGTCTGGTATAGCGGGAAATACTCGAGGGAGGTGAAAACCGATTGGAATTAGTGGCAAAAGAAGTGTTTCAAGAAATTTTCGAATTATGCCGGGAGCCGGGGCCTGATTACAATGCTCACATGTTGACATTTTCTATTATCGGCCTTGTGATATATCATTATCAGACCACCCCGATCCGGTTGTTTCTGCCGGGCGGCAAAGCGGAATACAATAATCCTGAAGTTGTCACGCATCATGTTACAGCCTTGCTGTTGCACGGATTCAGGCATCCGGTGATTGGCAATGCATGTCTTCAGAGCCCCTTTTCCGGCCTCCGAGGTTTATGTGGTCCGTACGGCAGATGTGAAAAAGGGTAAAAACACTCTGCCGTGTATACGTTTACTTGTCAGCTATGCACTAAAACCCACACAATTCCGCAGAAAATTTTTGAGCTGATTCTCTTGGGCTAAAGTGAATTTTCCAAACTTAAGACGCTTTTGTTTCATGCCCCACTGTCTGCTGTTGCCATTCAGGTATTCTTCCCGGCTCCGGATCAAGGTAAACGGAAAATCGGACAATACGATATAGCCATGAAACAAGGCATCTAACCTGCCTTTTGAGTTGCTTAACTCATCCCAGTTTAAATAATGGAATAACATTCCGCTCATGCTGATATCCACAATAGTTCCAAAATTGTTGGGCGTCAGGATGGTTGTGCCGTCAGGAACCTTGAAACGGTTATGTTTCCTCCTTTCAAAAGGCTGTTCCATAAAAACTGATTGATTCATCACTGATTGATTCATCTGCGGATTACATTCTGTACCAAGGTTCATTTGCAAGGCTCCTTTTTTCTATTTTCGAAACCGAACGATACAACTTCCCATCCCTTAACTTCGCTGCACACGTGCTGTTGCTGCGCTTGTGATCACTTACCTTTTATCTGATAACGATGGCGCCCATATTTGCCTCGTTATCGATTCCATCAGCCACATTGGTTGAAGCTGTTATGGTTGATTCATTCACGACATCGCCACTTACTGCCGCATCATCAATCTCAATGACGCCCATGTTAACGATATTATTCTCACCATTAGCTATATTAGCGGAATCTTTTACATTGGATATGTTGATAACATAGCCGCTCACTTTGGAATCCAAAACTCTTAAAGAACCTAAATTTACAGTATTACAGTCGCCGTCGGCTTGATTAACGGAATTATTGATGCCGGACTTGTTTAATATTGTTCCGCTGGTTTCTGATTGGCCAAACGTCAAGGAACCGCTTACAAATAAAAAACAGACTGTGAAAGCGATAACCTTTTTCATAGTTTTCTCCTTATAATAAGGTATTGTCATAAACCTCTTACATAATTTTCATAAACCTCTTACATAATATTAATAAAATGCAATTTCAATGCCGACAAACAAAAAATAGTCTGATAAATTTTCGGGATTTTGTATAAAATCATTGGCGCTCACCGCCCAATTGCATTGCCATTTTTGGCATCCACCACAATATCAAGGATTTCCGCCAAAAGGCTTTTATCTTGTTGTTTATATTTAAAGTCAATCAAGACATTGGATGTGGAATCGTCATACAGTTCGCAGAAAATCAAATAAAATGCGACTTTGAGAAATTTTCACTTTTTTGTCGTACTTAGGCGACAAAATTGCTAATGATATTCTGTAACTTATTAATAAAACTGTAAGCTCTAACTGACTTCAGAGATCAAAACTTTTTAGGGTGCTCCCACCGATTTCGTCATTGCCCGAATGTTGTTATCGGGCATCCAGGAGTCATTTTTCACTGGATTCCCGATAAAAGCATTCGGGCATGACATTTTCTGAAATCAGTTAGAACTTACATAAAATTGACCCAAAAATGGGATTTCCTATATTATCAAGCTATTCCGAGGACTTTACAAATGAAAGTCGGCCGAAGATAGCCTGAAGGTGAAATGCATAGATGGGGAAATTATTTCGTCCCCCATCCCTAACCGTGTCTTCCACCGGTCAGATTACTTCTGTCTCTTTTTTGCGACACAATTGACACCTGAACGAAAACCCCTGGTTCCGACCTGGCATTGTGAGGAGTTAGAAACGAACAACAAAGCAATCCCATTCTTTCCAAAAAATTACTTCATCGCTACGGGTGCAATATAAAAAAGTTGCAAACCAATAAATATCCAATTTTTTTGAACCGCAGAATGTCGAACAAGGAATTTCGAATGTCGAAATGAGGATGTTTTATAAAGATTTTTCAGGAATTAAAAACTTTCCCGGATAAAAATCATCAAACATATCATCCTTCCTTCATAATTCGACATTCCTGGTGACCTCGATATTCCATCAGCATGTTTAATGGCAATATGACACAATCTCAATGTTGCAACTTTTTTACATTGCACCCCATCGCTACAATCCTCGCAATGACAGGAAAAAGGTGGCTATATTCAAGGTTGACGTTGGGTTTCGTTCCCATTGATAAATTCTATGTAATTCGTATGTTTGAAAGGAGATAAATTCCATGCCGGGAAAAAACTATAAATTTAAATATGACGAATACGGGAATACCGGAGAGATACTAGCGTATACCAGGGGGGCAGGTATTCAACAAAATAATTACATTCACAAAGGCACTGCTTTTAACAAAGAGGAACGGAACCTTCTGGGTCTAAGCGGGACTTTGCCGCCAAGAGTGAGAACCTTGGCGGAACAAATAAAAAACTGCCTTTATGTTATTGACAACAAACAGGAAGATATTGAGAAATTTATTTATATTCGCTCCCTTTTCGACCGTAATGTAACCTTGTCTCACGCTTTGATTGCCGGCGATATTGCCCGGTTTATGCGGATTATCTATACCCCTACCGTGGCGCTCGCTTCTGAAAATTATTCGTCAATGTTCCGCAAGGCCAATGGTCTGCATTTTTTCCCGGGAAATATCAAACAGGCGGAAGAAATATTGTGGAGGTACGGGCACCGCGATATCAGGGTGGCCGTGGTCACTGACAACCAGGGAATTCTGGGTATTGGCGATCAGGGCGCCGGAGGCATTGCTATCTGTCTCGGCAAGTTAATGCTCTATACCCAGGGCGCAGGCATAGCCCCCTGGCACTGTTTACCCATATCCCTGGATGTCGGCACTGACAACAAAAAACTGCTTGTCGATGACAACTATCTTGGCTGGCGGCACAAAAGGCTCACCGGCGTTGATTATGTTGATTTTATCCAGCAGTTCGCCCGCGCATTTAAAGCTGTTTTTCCAAATGCCCTTTGCCAGTGGGAAGATTTTTCAAAACAGAATGCCTTTGCGATCAGGGACGCTTATTTACACGATTTGATCTCCTTTAATGATGATATCCAGGGGACCGGCGCCGTGGCCTTGGCTGCAGTTCTTACGGCAATGAGAATCAAAGGGGAAAAACTAAAAGATCAAGTTTATCTTATTTATGGCGCAGGCGCCGGCGGGATCGGGATTGCGGAACAGATAGAAAATGCTCTTCTTGAAAGCGGTCTTGATAAGGCCGGTGCCAGGCAGCGCATCTTTGCCTTGGATAGCAGGGGTCTGGTAACTAAAGATCGAGCTTTGGAACCATATAAGAAAAAATTCGCCAAGGACACATCGGCAATGCCCTGGTTCAAAAATAGAGATGACGGTTCCCTGTTAAACGTTATCCAGTATGAAAAAATCACTGTTCTGATCGGCACATCAGGGCAGCCCGGCAATTTCACACAAGAAGTGGCCCTGGCCATGACGGCTAATACGGACCGACCCGTTATTTTGCCGCTTAGCAACCCCACCTCCAAGGCGGAGGCGACACCGGATGATCTTTACAAATGGACGTCGGGCCGGGCATTGGTTGCCACTGGAAGCCCATTTGATCCGGTCTTGTTCAATGACAAAAAGATAAGAATCGGGCAGTGTAATAATGTATTTGTCTTTCCAGGTGTGGGCCTGGGAGTTATTGCGTCAGGAGTCAGGGAGGTGGCACCGGAATTTTTTACTGCTTCGGCCAAGGCTGTTTCCGACTATGTTGCCGCGGCAGACATGAAAAAAGGGATTCTCATGCCGCCCTTGGAAGCGCTCCGGGAAGTAAGCCTGAGGGTGGCCTTTTCAGTTGGACGTACCGCCATCAAAAAGGATATTGGTCGTTTGTGCGCTTTTAGTACCTTTCAGCACAACAATAATCCAAAACGGTTACAAACCCTGATTGACAAAATGCGCTGGCAGCCGAAGTATCTACCAGTAACGCCGATGTAGGGGTAATCGTCCACAGGCACTCCATATGTGCGCGATCAGGTTGGCGAACTATAGTAAACCTATGTGAGTCAGCCTGATCGCGCACATATGAAGCGCCTGTGAACGATTACAGGGCAAAAAAAAGGCACGGGGTTGCGATCCGGTAGGACTTTTGCTACCCCGTGATCAGTTACATTCAGATATGTCAGCCGTAAATAAAAACATATTCGTCGCTGTTAATACTGATCCTGAGTCTGCCGCCGTGGTTCTCTCCATACACTTCCCAACCAGGTTTACCCTTAATTTCACACTTCACACTGGATGGCGAATGAGTATTGTTCTTTTTGTCACACCAGGATATCAGAAACGGGTCCGGATTTTCTTTCCCGGCAATTACTAACGCGATGTCCCGGGCCGACTCATAGTCGAGTTCAGCATTGTCAATTGATATTGTAGTCTGTTGCATAGGATTATCCGGTCTACTCTTTTGATTTTAGTCCTGGGATAAGAGTTCTCAGTATATCTTCTTTTCCAACTATTCCCACAAGTTTTTCCCCATCTACAACAGGAATGGTATGAAAACTTTTGTCCACCATAAGTTCGGCAAGAGTATCAATTCCCGTATCAGGTCTTACTGTGACAGTTTTTTGAGTCATAGCCAGGCTAACTGTTGTGGCGCTGATCTTTTGCACTTCTTTTTCAATCTGTTTGGAGGAGGGAATCGTGAAAAAACTGTCAACAAGAGTGAAAAAGGATGGCAGCGGAAACCTTTTCTGCTGGACAACAAGATCGCTCTGGCAGATTATACCTACAAGCTTGCCCGAGTTTTCAACAACAGGAATTCCGTTGATGTGATTTTCCAGAAGCAATTTCGCTGCTTTGGTTATTCTTGTGTCAGGTGAAACTGTGACTACATCTCTTGTCATAATATCGTTGGCGGTTAGCATGTTATGATGCCTCCTGATTTTAATTTATTTTTCATGTGATGTTGCGCCCGGTCGACTTCATCTCCGCAACACGTTCAATGATTTCCGACGCTACCCTGGGGCGGCTGTACAAATCTGTATTGTTGGAATAATGTATCGCATTTTCTCGCCACGCTTTAATTTCCGGCGAACTCAGCATGGCCGACAGGAGCCGGTTCATTTCTTCCTGTCTGAATGGATCACCGCAGACCAGGACTCCGGCTTTTGCCTCTTTAACGTGAAATCCGTATCCGCAGACATCCGTGGCCATCACAGGAACTCCGGCCACAAGCGCTTCCACAATCGCGTTACCGGTGTTTTCCGAGACAGCAGGATGAAGCAGAAGGTCGGCGGCTGACAAGAAACGCTCGACGTCGTCCCGGCCTCCCATGAAATGAACATGCCCGTCAAGGCCCGGTCTTTGAGATAATTTTTCAAACGGCTTTGCATTGCCCCTTCCAATGATGAACAGCCTGGTACTGTTCCGAAGGGTGTCCGGCAGCGCGGCAAGCGCGTGAATCGATCTTGAAACGCCCTTTCTTGTAAAATCGGATCCCACCATCAAAAGCATCTTGTCCTCAGCATTTAACTTGAATTCATGCCTGATCCGCTGCCTGGTCTCCCTGCCTGCTGCGGAACGTATACGCTCCCTGTCTATACCCGGCGGAAGATAGTGAAATCTGCTTTCATCGGTTCCGTATACAGCAATGTAGTTTTGCTTCTCAATTTCAGAGAGATACATGATGTGTGTCCGGGAACCAGGCCCGAATACAGCTTTTTCAAAAGCTGAATACACCTTGTACCTTGGGGTAAGACGTGACAGAAAGCTGCGCCGTTTGGCAATATCCAAAACATAACAGACATCCGCGGCATAATAGAGATCAAGCCCGGCCATACGGTTAAACCCGACGACAAGATCATATTTTTCATTTTCAAGGAGTTTTTTAAGATTGGCGGCAAAGGTTCTGCATCGACAATGGTTTGAAAATCCACTGAACGGGACCTGGGTTACCTTAAGTCCGTCAGGTTGCCTGCCCTGCCAATCCATGGTATAAATATGGATATTATGACCTCGGCCCAGACAAGCCTCGGTTATCCGGAAAAAATTCCGTTCCAGTCCACCAAATGGAAAATATTTGAATATACAAAACGCCAGTTTCATAACTAAAATCGATGCACTCACAACTAGTGACAACGGATTACGGATTCAGGGTTCATGGTTGGGTATGGTTCCAACACAGGCCATGTCGTCATTTTCGCGCAGGCGGGAATCCAGTTCATTTCTCTTATAATTTCCCGCCTTCTCTGAAAGCAGTTAGAGCTTACGAATTTACAAAGAATTCCAGTTTATATGAGTTAAGTTTAAGGCTGGAGGCTTTTAGTGCCTTACTACTTAAAACATGTCAAAAAAACAAGAAATTTTTTAAGCATCTCTACAAATTCGCAATAAATTGAGAAGATACACGCGTTAAAGGTAAGGGTAATTTTCGTAATCTTGGGTTGCGGGTATAGCCCGCGTCAGGAATAAACTTCAACCTCCAGCCTTCCACCTTCAAATTTCCGCTTCATCCTTAAATTTCACCTTGACAATAATCTAACCGTCGTATAAGACCAATTCTGGCATGAATTAAAGAAGGGGGCGGAGCTAAATTTGTGTCTATTCCGTCGAATTATTAAAAAACAATTTCCTGTCACCCACCTTTTTTGCTTAAAGGCTGATCAACAATGAAAATCTTCATAATCACCCTTCTGCTGATCATCCCTGCTTTATTGGGCTGCGGCCGGGAAAAAGAAAACAATAATGAGGTCCTGGTCAGGATTAATGAATTTCAGATGCCTCTTACTGAATTTCAGGAGCGCCTTGCCGCCGAGACCAGGCTGAAAGATAATTTTCAACTGACCCGGCAGGCAAAACAACGGTTTCTTGAGGAGAGTATTGACAAAGAACTCCTGGTTCAGGAGGCAAAACAACAGCATCTGGACACAAAAAAAGATTTTATCCAGGCTATGAACCGTTACTGGGAATCCACCCTGATTCGGGACCTGCTGGCCATAAAGAGCAAGGAAATTGCCGGACAAACCTATGTGACCCAGGAGGAGATTAAGGCGCTGTATCATGAAGCCAAAAACAAGGACAACAGTTTCCCCCCTTTTGCCGAGATCAAAAACGAGCTGCAGGAGCAGCTCCTGGACCAAAAAATGAGTCAGGCCATGGAAAAATGGCTGAAAAAGTTACGGGCCGACGCGGACATTGAAATTCATCACGATCTCCTCTAGGTGGAGTTCCGCTATGACACAGGAAGAACAGAGATATAAAAGAAGAAATTATTTCATTAAAAAGGAGTTTCAGGCCAAGTTTATTCTGAAATTCTGTCTTATTCTCCTTGGTGGAATCGTTTTATCCACTGGATTGTTGCTGGCCTTATCCAGGGACACCTTAACCACCTCTTTTGATCATTCCCGTCTGGTCGTGCAAAATACAGGCATGGCTCTTCTTCCCTCAATTATTTACACCAACCTTATTACCCTTGGCCTGATTACCTTGGCCGCCATTGTTGTCACTCTTTTTGCCTCCCACAAAATTGCCGGTCCCATGTTCCGTATTGAAAAGGAATTAAAGAGTCTCGGTGCCGGCAAGTTAGACCGGCAGATTTCTTTCAGACAGAATGATCAGGCTGTGGAAATAGCTGAGTCTTTAAATGAGATGACAAAAAAATTACATGAAAAGGTTCTCGGCCTTCGCAGTGAGACCGAGCAGATTCTTGAAAGTGCCGGAGATGATCCTCCCAGTGAGACAATCTCAAGGCTCAAAGAACTTTTGAAAAAATTCGACTCAAAATTTAAGCTCTAGGCCGGCATAGGGTTCACGGTGAAAAAAAATTTCTTACCGATCGCCCTGTATCTGCTTGTTCTTGTCTGCTGCGGAACGGCTGAAGGCGAGGGCCTGGGGGAAGCCGGCCGGCAGAGTCTTGAAACAGAATATACAATCATTTTCTACCGTGATCTGAATGCACTGCAAAAACTGAACAAAAAAATCAAATACGGCCCCGGAAAAAGAGGTTTTTTTTCATCCCCATCCAAACATGAGCTGATTTTCATGGTGAGCCGCAAAACAGACCTTCTTTTTGAAAGGGTTCAGGAAATTCTGGATATGCGGAGAAAAACAAAAAAGGTTACGGTGCAATGTTATGCTGATCGTACTGAGCTTGATAATGAATTTTTCCGAATGTACCGAAAAAAAAATCATGTCAGGGCCTGGTACTGGTTCAAAAATAACACTATTTATCTCAACCTCGATGATCTCCACGAAGGCATGCTGGCTCATGAAATGGCCCATGCCATTATAGATCAATTTCTGCTGGTTCGGCCGCCTCCGACAACAGCCGAGATTTTAGCGCGTTACGTTGACAGCCATTTGTTTAAAAAATAGTTTACTGGTTTAATTGTGGATAGTTTACTGGGGGAACTCAAGGAAAATAATTTGCACATAAGCTTACAAGTTTTGGCCCTGCTCCTTGTGGCCCTCACTGGTTGCGCTTTGCAGCGTACAGCCGGTGAACAGGGGGAAGTGTTATACCGGCAGGGTCAGCATCTGGCCTTACAAGGAAAAACAGCAAAGGCCGAGGGAAAATTTAAAGAATCCATGGCTTACGCCCGGCAGGCAGGCTTTAAGGCGGGAGAGGCCCATAATTTGAACGAACTGGCCATTCTGCACACCAGCAGGGGAGAATGCGCCAAAGCGAGGGATCTCCTTGGACAAGCCCTGCAGATTTACAAAAACCTGGTCATGAAGGCGGAAATTTCAAAATCCATGCATAATATCGCCCTCACCTATGTGCGGGAAAAAAGGTATGATCCGGCCATTGCCCGGTTTTCTGAATTGATCGAATGGGACAGAAAGACCGGCAACAGACTCGGCGAGGCTATAACTCTGTATAATATCGGCATTCTTTATCAAAAAACCGGCAGACCATTAGAGGCCCGGCGCGTATTTTCCCAAGCCGGAGTTCTTTTTGAGTACCTTGGCCATAAAAGATATCTGCGGATGATCCCTACATCCGCAGCACGTTTGGAGGATTGACATGAATAGAACCGGATTACGTTTACTGGTTTATTTCCTTTTTTTGAGCCTTTTGGCTTCAAAATCTTTATGGGCCGGCCAGGTCATTACCGAAGATATCCGGCAGTGGGCCAGAGAAACAGTGGCCCAGGAAAAGGCGCTGGAGACCATTCAGACCGCAAATACAGTTTCCGTCCTCTATTTTAAAAATAAATCAGGCCGGAATAACTTGAATCCGCTTCAAAAAGGGTTCGCCGTCATGCTGATAACCGATCTTGCCAAGGTCAAGGAATTGACTGTGGTGGAGCGAGTCAGACTGGAAGCCTTGGTGCAGGAACTCAAACTTGGGATGTCCGGCATGGTGGATTCTGATTCAGCTCCCCGGTTGGGACAATTTCTGGGCGCTGAATATCTAGTAGGCGGCAGCATTTCCATGACCCGGGCCATCAATGAATTTGCCATTAATTCCCTCCGCCTTAATGTGCCGGAAGAAAAAATCGATGGCCGGGCTGAAACCAGGGGGGAGCTTCTTACTAAAATTTTTGAAATGGAAAAGGATCTTCTCTTTAAAATTATAGCCCATTTCAATATCCAATTAACTGACGAGGAAAAAGTGGAACTGAAAAAAATTCCCACTGAAAGCCTGTTGGCCTTAATAAATCTTTTTCAGGCTATAGAAAACAGTGATAGGGGTGATTATCTTGAGGCCGCCCGACTATATCAGGAGGCACTCCGCGAAGATCCTGAATTTGAGCTTGCCCGTATTTTCCTTGAGGAGCTGAGAGATCTGGATTTATGGGACAGCGCCGAAAAAGAGGTTGAGGCATATTCCGAGCCCGAGTCCGAGGGGGGGGTCAGAAAAAGGAAAAGGGCAAGAGATATCAGAAGGGACAATGAAAATCCTTATGACCGGGAAATCGATGCGGATGGTGACGGCTACATGATCAGTCAGGGAGATTGCAATGATCATGATCCAGGCATCCATCCCGGCGCTGCCGATACAAACTGCAACGGAGTTGATGAGGACTGTGACGGCCAGGCGGATGATGGGTACCCGGCCGTGCAGACCACCTGCGGAATCGGAGCATGCCAGTCTTCCGGGATGCTGATTTGCCAAAACGGCGTTGTGGTGGATACCTGTGTTGCCGGAATTCCGGCACCCGCTGATCTGAACTGTGACGGTATTGATGAGGACTGTGACGGCCAAGTTGATGAAGAGTGTGACTATGATCCGCCCTTGGCGGATGTAAACAGCTTACAGATGGCCAGTGACAATATGAATAATGATCCGGACCTGGCCGATAGAGTTGCCGCCGGAGATTTCCAGCCCGGAGACATAGCTGCTGATGACACAAACCCATGGGGATACGTCTGGGACGGCTTATATACGGCCGGCTTACAGACCATTGGCCGGGATGAAAACGAGGATGGCATACCGGATCTTTTTCTTGCTCCTGATATTATGGCCGAGATCAACAGCAATCCATTTCTGGCCTATGCCGTCCAGCTGGAAGAAGACCGGTTAAACATACGTTCCCTCGAACTTCTACGGAATCAGGCGGGCCTGTGGAATAATGCGGACTTGGTCTATGATGTGACGAATGTCCTCAATGCCACGGAAATCAGGACCAGGGATGATTTTCTCATGCAGCGGGCTGATGCCCAGGCCGGACGGGTCTTGAGGGACCGGTCCGGCAATCGGGTTAGAATTCAGCAGTATGTCTTACGGCCTGATGCCCAGACAGTTCAGGTCGTGAATGTTAATCTCCGGGAAGGCGGCGTCCATGCCGGCCTGTCCACCATTGATTTTACCACTCGCTTGACCCATGATTTACCCGAGGGGTCACTGCAAGATCTTCCCTGGGATATCTGGCTTGACACCCGGATTGACTCCGATGGAGGCCGCTGCATCATCTTTCCCTACAACATCATTTACAACAACATCATCTACCCGAACCACGCGTTTGAACTCGACCGGATGAGTGTCCGGCTGACTAATCCGGGCGGTGATTTTCTTCAGGAATCGCGGGCCTTTGGCATCCTTACTGAAGTCGCAGGAGAGTATCAGCAGTATCTGCAACCCATTAATAACGAGCAAATGCTCATTAACTTAAACAATAACCAGCAGAGCTATTCCTATGCACCCGATATAGCCTATGCCCAGGCCGGTGAGTATTGGGTTGTGCCTAGCCAGCTTGTCATAGCCGGGAATCCCACCTCCTTTGACTATATGTCGGTCGGCGGCCCCATTGTCACCACTGAATTTTTTGTTGTCGGCGATGACACTAATGCAAACAATATCGGAGCCACTGACGTCTACGTCTATAATACAATTTCCGATATCTGGGACGCGCTGGCAGTCAATCAAACAGAGGCGCCGTATATCGGCAACAATAATCTGGAAATGGTATTCCGTGACGGCAATGGTGCGGAAATCGTCGATGTGGTGTATATTCCCATGTCACGGATGTTGTGGAAGTAATGAGAAAAAAACAGAAGACAGGAGCAAAGACCTTAAAATGAAAAATCGTCTATTGAGCATTCCCAGTCAAAGCATATTTGTCTTGCTGCTCATACCGGCCCTCTTTTGGCCGACCAGCCTTCTTGCCCAGGAAACGGATGCGGCTGACTCCGTTGTCTCTACTCCGGAAACCGTCAGAGAGAAGGCGCCGCCCGAGGTTATGGGCTACGGATATGATCAAGATCCGGGCTCTGCCGGTGACCGCTGGCTGTTTTTCGGACATATCAACGGCTATTACACGCGCTCCGACCAGAAGGGAGATAATACGGTCTCGGGAGGAGGATTCAACGGCATGCTGGCACCGGCCTACAGGATCAATAACCGGCTTATGGTCAGCCTGCTCTATGACGGCGAGTATTACAAAAAAAGAGACTATTATTCCGACAAGGTTGGTCCACGGCTGAGAACCGAGCATCAGCGCCACACCGGCACGGCCATGCTCCGTTACCGCTTTGGCCCGGAAAACAGGCTTTCCCTCCGGCCTTCAATTTTCCATACAAGGACCTATAACAAGGATGTGACCGGCGACGGATGGAGTGACGGGCTTTATAACTACCGCGATAAGGGCGGCGGCCTGGATTTTGACTACCGGCGGCGGCCCTTGGGCATTGCCGGCGGGGTCTATCAATGCGGGATTCAGTATTACCGGCGGGAATACCCAAACTTCACCTCCCTCCTTGATCTGGCAACCGGACTTGGCATTGAAAAGGATGAAAGGGATTACCGGGGCATCCTGTTCCGAGGCGGCTATATATCGAGCCATGAAAAGACGCTGCGCTGGGCTGCTGACTATTATGTCCTCCATAATCGCCTTGATGACAAAAAAGTGGTTCGATCAGACGGTGTCCTTTCATCAAAGGAACAGCGGGATTACCTCCATAGCCTGAGCCTCCGCTTTTCTTTTTTTCCAGCCGCAAACGATATCCTGCGCCTTGGCCTGGATCTCAATACCAGCTTCAACAGGAGCAACCAGAATTATTATGACGGCATGGGGACGATCAACCCGGCCGATGATGTTTTCCTGGATAATTACTACGATTATAACTCCTACCGGATCAGGCCAAACCTAACATATACCTTGTCCAGGCTTCCCCTGGAGGCAAATCTGGCCTATTCCCTGCAAAAGGTCGATTACCGGGGGAGAAAGGCCCAGAATACGGATGGCAGCTACAAAAACTCAAAGCAGTATGAAACCCAGCAGGGCGTCACGGTACGGCTGTCCTGGTTTTTCCTGAAACAATTAACCGCCTATCTGCAGTGGGATTATCTTGATGTCAATTCCAACAACGATGATGAGAGAATTTATCATTACGACCATACGGTGCAGAACTGGCAGGCCGGATTAAGTTATACCTTTTGAAAATGCTTTTCTGCCTATCCATACACCCTAACCCGGATAAACTGGAATTTTTAAAAGTCCTGGACTATTTTCAGTACCCCCTCTGAGGGGTATAAGTACCTTAGGGTCTGGAAAGAAATAACTTGGGTAATTCCGATCCGAAATGTGTTGCAGATTTAGTCGGTTTGATATTCACGAAACCGCAAGCGTAGCAGGGCTACGGTGAGGATTTCGGGGAGGGGGTATAAAAAACAAGAAAATTACCACTAAGGTACTAACCCGAAGCGCCCTTCACAACCCTGAGTTTCACTCCACCGCTATCCTGCCGAACCGATGAAACTTCAGGACCGCCTGAATACTCAGGAACCAGATTCCTGAGATGTTCGATCATGGTTGTCACATCCCTGCTTTGGGCGGCATCCTTAAGCGCTTTCATCTCGGCTGACAGCCAGTCCCAGTCCACATGGCGGCTTTCGGACAACCGGAGCTTGGGGTGGGTCGTGCCTTTTAAGTTCTCTTTTTCATGAAAAACCTGTTCGTGGAGTTTTTCCCCAGGTCGAAGCCCGTTAAAAACAATTTGGATGTCTTTTCCAGGCTCCATCCCTGAAAGACGTATCATCTGCTCGGCAAGTTCCCTGATCAAAACCGGCTCTCCCATCTCGAGCACAAATATTTCACCGCCCTTTCCCATTGATCCGGCCTGAAGCACAAGGCCCACAGCCTCTGGAATGGTCATGAAATAGCGAGTGATTTCAGGATGAGTCACTGTGACCGGACCGCCGTTTCTGATCTGTTTCTCAAACAGAGGTACCACTGATCCTGTGGACCCAAGGACATTGCCGAAACGGGTGGTGATATATCTTGTGTTGGAACGGGAATTAAGGTTTTGACAATAGATTTCAGCCACTCTCTTCGTGGTTCCCATGACATTTGCCGGATTAACCGCCTTGTCCGTTGATACCATGACAAAACGTTCGGCTCCGAACCGGTCTGCCGCGTCGGCAACAATTCCGGTTCCGAAAATATTGTTATTCACCCCTTCGGCCGGATTTCTCTCAAGCATGGGCACGTGTTTATACGCCGCGGCATGAAACACGACTTCCGGCCTGTACTCGCCAAAGGCCCATTCGACCCGTTCACGGTTTTTAACATCTCCAAGCACTCCCTTAAGCCGCAACTCAGGATCAATTGAAAAAAGTTCCTGCTCAATGCAGTAAAGATTGTACTCGGAATGTTCCAGAACAATAAGCCTGCCCGGTTCAAGCTTTGCGATCTGGCGGCACAGCTCTGATCCGATGGAACCACCGCCGCCGGTCACCATAATGCGCTTGCCCTTGAGATAACCGGCAATGGCACGCACATCGAGGTTCACTGCATCCCGGCCCAGGAGATCATCCACAGTAATGGACCGAAGCCGGTCAACATCAACGACTTTGTTTGAGAGTTCCACAATGGTTGGAAGCGTTCTGCATTGAAGATTGAATTTTGCACATTCACGGACCACGCGCTGGACCAGATTTCTGCCCGCAGAAGGAATGGCAAGAAGCGCTACTTCAACCGAAAGCCGTTTTGAAATCACACCCAAATCGTCAAGGTTTCCCAAAACACGCACACCGTGTATTTCGCGGCCGTGTATTTTTGAATTATCGTCTAAAAACGCGACCGGCTGGTACTCCGGCCTCTGAAGCAGGTCCCTTAAAAGCAGTTCACCGGCATGGCCGGCGCCTATAATAAGGGTTCGCTGACCTTCCTGCCTGTTCAATTCAAAATGACTATCTTTGATCCATCGATAAATAACCCTGGGAAACATAAGGGCTGCTGTAAGCATTATCGGATAAAGGAGAAGTATGGACCGGGGAACATCTTCCAGGCGGAATACCAGTGAATCCACCAGGATCACTACCAGGGTTCCGACAACCACTGATTTTAAAATGCGTATCAGGTCCGGGATCGAGGCAAAGCGCCAGAACCCGCGGTACATCCCGAACAACCAGAAAACAACCGACTGGACCGGTATTGCCACAACAAGCATTCTGGATGCGCTTCCAAGATGTTCCCCAGGGATCTCGCCCAGGTTGAAACGCAGCCAGAGAGAAAAGAACAATGCAGTTGGGATCAGCAGCGTGTCATGCAAAAATGCCGACCAACGGTTAAACAATAACTTGATTACAACTCTTTTCATGATTTTTTAACTATTTTATCAGTCTTCAGTTGTCAGTTGTCAGTTTAAGGAAATTAATTTTTTCGTCATTCCGGCATGTAGTTAGCCGGAATGACGATGGTTCATCCTATGCGAAACAGCGAAACTTTGTTTTTCCGATACATCAAAATTAAGCGTTTACCAGCGCTGCACACGGAGTCTCGCCAGCTCGCTTAATTGCAGATGCGGTGCTGGTGAACGTTTAATTTGATTCCAGACGACCGATGCCTGCTGCAATCAGTCCATAGATTAATGCCCAGGCCGCAAGACCGGCGATAATTATTGCCGGATCATTCAATTTTGTCAGTAAAACCGCGGAAATCCCCATACTAATCATTAGAACATACTCTGCCAGGACTGTTTTTTTGTGTCCCCATCCCAATTGCACCAAACGCTGGTAGTAATGGGTCCGGTGCGCTTGCCAGACCTTTTCGCCATTCAGCAGCCGCCGTATCAATGTAACGGTTGCGTCCACAATAAACGGCGCAAATAAGAGCAGAGGCGCCCAGACTGGAAAAATATTATCCCGTGTCCCCCACAGGGTCAGGCCGCCGGCCAGATATCCCAGCGGGGCCGATCCGACATCTCCCATAAAGAGTCTGGCAGGCGGGAAATTAAACATCAAAAAACCAAAACTTGCAAAGGAAAGTAATAACGAAACCATAAAAAATGATTGAGCGCCTGCGGTAAAGCCGAAATAGGCCATGAAACCGAACCCGCAAACCGCCATTCCCCCGGCAAACCCGTCCATGCCGTCCATAAAATTATACAAATTGGTTAACCACACGACAAAGACCATGCATACTGCGGCTGATATCACAAATGAAGGCGCCCAGACCAGGCCGGGCAAATAATACAGGGAAGGAATAAATCCGGCAAACACCAAAACGGTTGCAACCGAAAAATGAACCAGAAGACGATACCTCGCCGGCACCCCTTTCCGGTCATCCAGATATGAGACTGCTGCAAGCGGAAGTGTTCCAACAGCCAGCCATCCTGCTTCGCTGAACTGTAACCCAAGGGCAATTACGGCGGTTGTTCCACACAAAAAAAACGCGGCAAGGATTGCGATTCCTCCGCCGCTGGGAACCGGCTCTTGATGAAGCGAACGTTCGTTGGGATTGTCCATTACCGAAATACGGGCCCACGGGCTCACTATCATACGGCTCAGGAATGCGGAGATAAGAAACGCTGAAACAGAAAAAATCCAGATCATCCCGCCCCCCGGGACGGCTTGCGGTACCATTGCACCATCTCGCCAATGGCTGATAAAAAATCCCGCACAGGAGTATAGCCGAGTTCTTTCCGGA
>JAYEGR010000095.1:0-11809 GCA_034659175.1 Thermodesulfobacteriota bacterium
CGGTTTGACATCCCCGAAATCCTCACCGTAGCCCTGCTACGCTTGCGGTTTCGTGAATATCAAACCGACTAAATCTGCAACACATTTCGGATCGGAATTACCCAAGTTATTTCTTTCCAGACCCTTATATTCCGAGATCATGGCCTCGATGCATAAAAGAAAAAAACCGATCGCAAGAAAAATTTGAAACTTTTCCTCATAGCGTTTTATGGTTTTTGTTTCAATCTCCTTTTTTTCAGCGCCTGCAATGAGTTCACTGTACACATCGCCAAGATCAATGGTTCCCGTTGAAACCGGGAGATACCTGCCGCCGGGAGTAGCGTTTGCCATCTCCCTCAAGGTATGGGCGTCAAGTTTTGTCCAGACCTCCCGGCCATCGTATTTCAAGAATGTTTTGCTGCCTTTATCGTCTGTTACCGGAATGCGTCGGCCCTCGTTCTCATCGCCCAGGCCGATAATTATCAGACGTACGCCCTTTTCGCCCGCCGCATGGGCGGCCTCCACGGGAAAGCTCTCGTGGTCCTCTCCATCGGTTATCAGGATAATGTCCTTGTACTCTTTTTCCTGATCGTCAAACACTTCATCCAGTACCGTCCGGATCGCATCACCGATCATCGTGCCCCCGCGTGAGATGCTTTCAGTCGTGATATCATCAAGCATCATCCGGAAAAAACCGTAATCAACGGTAAGAGGGCATTTGACCACGGTAGTGCCTGCAAACGCCACAAGGCCAACCCGATCGCTCCGGAGCCGTTCCACACAATCCTGAACAGCCAGTTTGGCGCGCTCGAGCCGGTTCGGGACCAGGTCTTCCGCAAGCATGCTCTTTGACACATCCAGGACAAATATCACATCACGACCGGACTGCTTGATTGTGAACTCCTTCTCGTTCCATGCAGGCCTGGTCAGTCCCATGACAATAAAGGCAAACGCAGTCAATAGGATGAAAACCTTCCAACCCCTTTTTACCGGATCGGCCGAAATCGGGAGTTTTTTCAGCAGATCGGCCTTTACGAACGTCTCAAGGGCCGAACGCCGCCGTTGTGCCGCATAAATGAAAATGCCCGTCAACACGGGCAGCAACCAGAGGAGATGAAACATCTCAATATCGTAAAACCGGATTTCGTTCATGGAATTTTCCTGAATATTGTACAGTTCATAATAATTTCTACGACCAGCAGGGCCAGGGCAATTGTTGCAAAAACAGTGAAAAACTCCCTGTAATCAATCCAGCGGACGCTTTCAACCTCGCTCTTTTCAAGCTGGTTGATTTCTTGATAAATTTCGCGGAGCGTATCGCCGTCTTCCGCCATTCTGAATACCCCGCCCGTTGCCTCGGCAAGCGCCTTTAAGGTCTTTCTGTCAACACCTCTGCCCGCGCGCATGCGCCGCAGGCCGAACGGAGTCTGAACCTGGATGACTGCGTCTCCACCCACTCCCACGGTGTAGATCTTAATTCCCCATTCCTTTGCAAGCGCGGCCGCCTGCATGGGCGAGCGGCTGCCCATATTGTTTTCGCCGTCAGTGAGCAGGATGATGATCTTGCTTTTTATCTCATAATCAGCATTCTTTGCCGATCCCCGGCCGGACAATGTCTCTTCAGCGGTTTTCAGGCGGGCTGCGGCCAGGGCCAGGGCATCGCCAATTGCGGTTCCATCCTCGCTTTTCCTGGTTACCAATTTTACATTTTCAAGAAACCTGGACAGGGTGCCATGGGCCAGGGTCAAAGGGCAGATCGTATCGGAATAGCGCGCAAAGGTTATCATGCCTACCAGATCATTCGGCCGTCCGGTTAATTCGTCGTCATTACCATTTACAAATTCAGCGAACACCGATTTGACCACATCGAGCCGGGTTAACAACCCGTGGTCAAATTCCATTTCCGCGCCCATGCTTCCGGAACGGTCGACCACCATCTCGATAGCAATTCCCTTGCTCACTTCGAAAATCTTTTCCGTACCTTCCTGAGGCCGGGCAAGGGCAAGGGCCAGAAGTACCAGTACCAGAACACGGATCAGGAGCGGCAGCCTGAATATCTGTTGTATCGCGGAACGACCCGACTGCCCGGCATGCAATATGGATGAAAAACGAATACTGCCACGCCTGTGCCGAAACAACTGAAAGTAAAGAATCAGCGGAACAGCAAACAGGACAAGCAGGACCCAGGGTGATGCGAATCTCATGATAATTTATATGTCTTGATTAAATTCATTCTACGTTCCGGGTTGATAAATGTTTGGCAGCGCACCCCAAGGGCACTTCCTGCAGGGCGCTTCACAGGGAGGTGAGCAGGCTGATCAGCAGATAAGCGCAGACTTCGATACTTTAGGGTATGCTGGGCAGCCTGATAGCCTTCCTGTGGAGTGCTGCCGAATATTTACCCGGGTTCCGTTTCGCTGATGAACCGCCTGCACAGGTTGATGGTTGTTCGAATTTCCGAATCATTCGGCATATGCTTTGCAAATTTCACAAGGTCGCAATGGGTCAGAAAATCGATCAACAATGCTTTGTGTTCCGCACGGAAGCCTTTGGAACCCCGAGCCGCGGTTGCAATCATGCCGGCCCCATACGAATAGGCCGTGGTCCGGCCCAGCTCTGCCAGGAATTCCTCGGTTGTCATTTCAGGGGCCCGCAGACTGAACCGGTTTTCAATATAACGACGCAGGATGTCCGAAACCAAGATGTGAAAAAGTTTGATTCTGCCATCTGACAGGAGATTCCGGGCCAGCAGTTCCTCCAGGGCCCTGTATGCCGTCAGGTGCGGCGGTTCCGGGGGCGGCGGAACCGGTTCAGATTTACTTCGGAAATACAACCAGTTAAGGGCGCACCCGCCACATACGAAAAGCAGGACAACAACTGCAATCACAGCAAAATATATTATCCTCAAGTTACGGGGAAGCTCTTCCTGGGAAGCGATATCCTTGATGTCCTGTTTCTCCGCCCCGTCAGGCAGCACTGACACGACTTCTACCTTTACCTCTTTGGTCCGGATTCTGTAATATTCGGAATCCGCTTCATCCTTTTTACGAAACAGGACTTCTAATTGCGGAATGAGATAGTCGCCCGGTAAAAACGGCTCCATCAGAAAGGATTTTTCAATCCTGATCATGGAATTCCCTGTCAGTTCCGGCCCTGACTTATGGGAATCCGTAACAGTGAGTCTTTCCGGACCGCTTTCCGGTTCCGGGAATTCCACCTTATATCCTTCCGGCAGGATTGCAGCAAGAACAAGCTCTACTTTTCCGGCCACGGTAATTTTATCGCTGCTCACCTTGAAGTCAAGTGAGACCGGCCCCTCTGTAATCGTCTTTTCAACAACATACCGGGCGGATTGTGTTTCCTGATCACCTTCCTGCCCGCACCCTGCGGAGAGCAGTAAAACGAGAATGCAGATCAAAAAGTTACAAACGGTAATCGCGCAGGACAAGCGCGTGTTACGAGACCGGTGATTATTAATATGGAATTTTTTCGATTGTTGCATGCGGTTGGGGTGATGTTGTTTGGTTTCAGGGTTCGAAGGTAAGGTAGGCTCGATAGCCTCCCAGCGCATCAATGCCGGCGTCTCTGCTCTCTTGTTCGAAAAAAACGTACCAGATCTCGGACGTAATCCTGGTCTGTATGCAGGCTGATATAATCGACCGACATCCGGCCAAACAACTGCGCAAGCCGTGCGGTCCGGTCCCGGCCGAGGCCGGCGTAACGCTCGCGGATCTGCGTATTTCCGGTATCAACAAGGATTGACTCGCCTGTTTCCGCGTCTTCCAATTCAATGAGTCCCACATCGGGCAGGCTTGTTTCACGGGGATCCGTTACTGAAACGGCTATCATGTCGTGACGTCCGGCCAGGATACGCATGGGTTTTGCAAAGTCAGCCGCCATAAAGTCGGAAACCAGAAACACAACGCCTCGTTTCCGAATCACACGGCCCATATAATCAAGGGCGCCGCAAATATCCGTCCTGGTCTGACGAGGCGAAAAATAGAGAAGTTCCCGAATCAGACGCAGGACGTGGGACACCCCCTTTTTAGGCGGGATAAACATCTCAATACAGTCGGTAAAGACAATAAGGCCCACCTTGTCGTTATTCTTGATTGCAGAAAAGGCTAAAAGCGCGCAGAACTCAGCCGCTATCTCGTTTTTCATCCGGTCCATGCTCCCGAATGCGCCGGATGCGGAAAGATCAACCAGAAAAATGACGGTCAGTTCACGTTCCTCAACATAGCGCTTCACGTACGGGGCGCCGGTCCGGGCAGTGACGTTCCAGTCAATTGTGCGGATATCATCACCGGGCTGATAGGCGCGCACTTCGTCAAACTCCATGCCCCGCCCCTTAAAAACGCTTTCATACCCCCCCGCCAGGATGTCATTTACAGCCTTATTGGTATAGATCTGGATACGGCGGATTTTTTTTGCAAGTTCCCTTGGGATCATAGTAATTTCACTATATGTAAAAAAAAGAAGTTGAAAACACCCTGCCACGTAAACGTTTACCAGTGCTGTAGATGTGCGTGATCAGGTTGACCGGCTATAGTAGTCCTATGCCGGTCAACCTGATCGCACCCCAAGGGTACTTCCGTTGGGCGCGTGCATATGCAGTGCTGGTGAACGTTTACGGATTATGGGACTTCAACCGTATCCAGTATCTGTTGGACAACATCTTCTGATCTTTTTTCCTCGGCCTCTGCCTCGTATGTCACAATCACCCGGTGCCTCAGGACATCCATACCGATTGTTTTTACGTCCTGTGGAGTTACGTAACCGCGGCCGGCCAGGAAGGCGTTTGCCCTTGCCGCCATGGCAAGATATATAGTGGCCCTGGGTGATGCTCCATACTGGATCAACGGAGCGATATCTAAATTGAATTCCCCTGGATTACGCGTTGCCGCCACCAGGTTTATAATATATTCCTCAATCTTTTCATCCATGTAGATACTGTCCACAAGACCCCTGATGCGCCGGATATCCACGGGCGCGACCACAGGATCCACATCGATCCCTGGAGTGGATCCGGACATGAGCTTTAGGATCTGCTTCTCTTCCGCCTTTGAGGGATAGGTAACAAAAAGCTTGAGCATGAAACGGTCCACCTGGGCCTCGGGCAATGGATAGGTGCCTTCCTGTTCAATCGGATTCTGGGTGGCCAGTACCATAAACGGATCATCAAGAGGGTAACTCGTGTTGCCGATCGTGACCTGCCTCTCCTGCATTGCCTCTAAAAGCGCGCTCTGTACCTTGGCGGGCGCGCGGTTTATTTCGTCGGCAAGGATGATATTTGCAAAGACAGGCCCCTTTTGGGTTGTGAATTCGCCGCTCTTCGGATTGTAGATCAGGGTGCCGATAAGATCTCCGGGCAGCAGATCCGGGGTAAACTGAATTCGCTGAAAAGATGCCTGGATCGTCCGCGCCAGCGTGGTCACGGAAAGCGTCTTGGCCAGGCCGGGCACACCCTCGATAAGAACGTGGTTATTGCATAAAAGCGCCACAAGAAGCCGCTCCACCAGAGTCACCTGCCCTACAATGACCTTTCCGATTTCACTCCTGACCCTGTGAATAAGCCCGCTTTCCTTTTCAACCTGCTCACCAACCTGTTTCACATCTAACGTCATATACGTGCTCCTTAGAACATAGCGCTTTACGGGCGAGTAGGGGCGATCACAAGGATCGCCCCTACATGGACAGAAACTTTGTTTTTCCGATACATATACGGCAAGGCAAAACCCAACAATACGAAATATGAGTTTCAAACGCTACAAAATGTTCCCATGAAAAAATCTAAAAAGAAAGGAGAAATTTTAATCCGTCATTCTCTTGCCATATGTTTCAAGAAGCTTCCAGAGAATGATAGGAATGCCCTTAAATACATCGCAAGGTATTTCATAAACAGTGGATGGTTCTAATGTGCGGAAGCTGAAAGCGCTCCCCGGCAGATAACCTTTCGGTTCAGCGCCGAAAAAATCGCCGGTATTGACAGCCGGCTCATTATCGTCACAGTCAACCCTTTTAAGGCTTCCGCTTTTAACAATATATATCGAGGAGCTGTTTAGATTTGCAAGTGTTTTATCGGAATGATCAAAATGGTGCAGTTTCATTTTTTCGGCAATTCCGTTCTGGGTGGGATAGGCTATTGATTCCCCGAACAGCCATGTCCTTTGCAGAAATTTTCTGTTTTCGTGCAATTGTTTGATTTTTGCATAGAGTTTGTTTTGCTTTACAAAATTAAGATACATTGTGTTGGGAATGCGCATGGCATAAGCATAACTTACGGCCCGGTACGTGGTTATTGACGGGCAATTATTAAGTCCGGAATGCTCCCCGATCATTTCACCGGATGAGAGCATATTGTAAATTCCATATTTTGACTGAAGCATTTCAATATTCCCGGTCAATAAAAGATAAATATCTTTATTAATTGTCCCTTCCTTTATAATGATGGTGCCTGACTTGAAGTTAACCACCTGGTTATTAAGTAAAATTTTCAGATGATGCGATGGAACGGAAGGAAAATATGCATCGAGAAAATCCGAAGCGATTTGCCGTGTCAAGTCGGAATAATCCGGGATCAGCACATCCACGATTCCAAAGGGTGCGCTTGAACCGATTTCCTTTTGCTGAGCGGTTAACGGCACGGCAGTATGAGCCAGGATAATTTTTTCCGTGCGGTCTGACCGGAAATCTTCAGCTCTGCCGTGGATCAACCCACCCCCGATGTCAATTTTTTTCAGGGTAACAGGAGTTAAATACTCCTCCCGTACCCTTTTATAAAACTCTTGTGAAATTCTTGTTTCCGACTCTTCTATCATGGACTCTAAATCATCGATTGAGACAATATCAGCAAGGTGCGCATAAGTAAGATAGTCTGTATCCCAAAATGTACGAAAGGTAAAAATGGTTGTTTCTACAGGATGAGGAGAGAGAAAAGGCTTGACCTCAAGGCCGTCGATATAATTCCATACGTCGGATTGCAGGTTTTTAATCTCGAAAAAATCGGAAAAACTATCTTCATTTACAGATAAAAGAGCGGCCAGTTTTTTAAAAACGGTTGCCCGCACCAGGGGCGTTGCATAATACTTAATTCGATGGTCGGTTCTTAACAGGGTGGTTAAACCGGCAAAATGGTCGTCATGCGAGTGGGTCTGAAAAATACCTTCAATTTCATTGACCCCGATTCCGAGAGCTATAAGACAATAGGCAAGATTCGGGCCGGCATCAATAAGATAAACCTTGCCCTGAAACATAAGTATGCTGGACATGCACGGGCGATTGATGTCCCACCCATCTCCCTGTCCTGAATGAATTATCGCAAAATATTCCCGCTTGATATCTTGGAAACCTAACGGGTAGGGCGATCTTATATTTTCATTTTGGTCAATATTCAAGTCAACCATAACCGATTCATTTTGATATTTGATCTCAAATACATTCAGTCCCGCCCGGCGAATATATACACCATTTCTGATTTCAGTCTCCCCGGCGCCGCTATCGACAATTACAGAGTCAAGAAGTTCTTCTGTATTGCGGATTTTTCCAAAGGCAAAATTTAATTTCATGCGCATGATATTATCCGCTAATTCAGAGGAAGCCCCGGCGGTCATAAGTTCTTCTTTTGAAATCAAGCCATAGTTGCCGCGGTAAATATATTTCATTTGCGCATCAATTTGTTTTTTTGAGCCGATAAGAAGAGGCTTAATGCCGGTATTACCGGGGTGGTTGGGTAAAATCATCCCCTGCCTGTACAGCATCTGGAGCACTGGAAATTCAGCCAGATTTGAAAAATATCCGCTCTGAATCATGATATCGGAAAGGAGTATGGCATTGGGACCGGTTTCAAAGGATACACCATTCTTTTCAATGGTAACAATCAAGCCGCGCTGCATCAGGTGTTTGACACTGTCAGCCGGGCAGCCGCACAGAATAGAAAGTCCGGCATCGGGAACTTCAACACAATATATCCCTTTAGTTACTTTAATTTTCCTGATTTTTCCGTTACCTGTATTCTTCATAGTTACTCCATTAAATTCCTGCAGGGGGGACCCACCAACACCGTCGGTTTGTAAATATTTGTCAGCGCACCCCAAGGGCACTTCCTGTGGAGTGCTGCCGAATATTTACGTCGGTTTTAAAAGAGATTTAGCAATTTCATACAATTACAGTGGAAATAATGTCAAGTAAAATATAAACCGTCAACCGGAAGGGTCAGGCAGAATGAAGCGAAACCCAACGCGGCTGACGGCGTTTTTTACGACACCGTCAACTATTATTATTTGAGTTGTCATTAATTATGTTACAATTGTAACCAGTCATCACAAAAAATCAGTGTATTAAATGCCATTAAAAAATGAGTGATCAAGCGCCGGATATCAAATTCAGCGCCCGGCACGGGAAATCCGTAATCCTCTGGGCTCTGCTTCTGGTTGTTATTGCCGCAATAACCGGCAACAACAACGTATCCGGAGAAATATCCGGCCAAAAGGTATATGTGATTCCCGTATCCGGTGATGTAGAGCCCGGTATGGCGGCATTTATCAAGAGGGCATTCAGGGATGCGGCACAATATCCGGATGCCGTCTTTGTCCTGGAGATGGACACCTTTGGAGGCCGGGTTGATTCCGCCCTGCAGATAGTCGACACACTTTTAAAGGACCCTGGAGGCAAAACAATCGCCTTTGTCGAGAACAAGGCCATTTCCGCCGGCGCCCTTATTGCCCTGGCATGCAATGAACTGGTTATGAAACCGAATACAACTATCGGTGATTGCGCGCCCATAACCTTTTCAAGCCAGGGAGCAAAGATGATGGGAGAGAAATTTCAGTCTCCATTACGGGCGAAATTTCGAACCCTGGCCAAAAAAAACGGCTATCCGCCGGCCCTTGCCGAGGCAATGGTAACGCCTGACATGATAGTCTATGAGGTGAAACTGCCTGGAAAAACCATTTATATGGATTCCCAGGCTTTTGCCGATCTTTCGCCAAAAGAAAAGGAAAATGTCTTATCAAAAAAAACAGTTGTGGCCAAAGGCGAACTCCTTACCATGGATGACCACGAAGCCCGCGAATTGGGTTTTTCCAGGATGAGCGCCGCATCAATCCATGAAATGCTGGGCCGGATGGGTATAACCGATTATGAGATTATCAATATTAAGGAAACCTGGTCCGAGTCTCTTGTGCGGTTGATCAGCTCCATTGCCCCGATTCTTATGATGATAGGAATGGCCGCGTTATATACCGAATTAAAGGCGCCCGGATTCGGGGTCCCTGGAATTGTGGGCATAATCTGTCTTGGCCTTGTCTTTCTCAATCAATATATGGTCGGCCTTGCGGACCATACTGAACTGCTTCTTCTTGCCCTTGGTATAGTTCTGCTGGGGATCGAAGTTTTTGTTACTCCGGGTTTCGGCATAATGGGGCTCGGAGGCATGTTCCTTGTGGGCATCGGGATGGTATTCGCATTTCAGGACTTTGAACTTCCGGATCCCTCTTTGCCCTGGCAAAAGGAAATACTGATCAAAAACATGTCCCTGGTACTTGGCTCATTTTTGGCCGCGTTTATTTTTTCGCTGTTTTTTTTACGGTACGTGCTTTCAGGGCTGGGAAAGGTTATTAATGGCCCATACCTTGAATCCACACTTAAAGACTCTGTTGCAGACTCGATAGAGGCAAAAAAGGTTCGAGTCGGTGATTCAGGAACTGCGTATACGTTCCTGAGGCCCGCAGGCAAAATCAAGATAGGCAACGAGCTGTTTGACGTAATCTCCGAGGGCGAATTTATAGAAAAAGGAACTCCGGTCATTATCTCGGAAAAACGAGGTAATCGGCTTATTGTGTCAAGGAAAAAAATATTATGAACAAGGATCTGCTCCTGCCCATAATATTGCAACTGGCCGGGATACTTGTGATAATGGCGGAAATCATCATCCCGTCAGCCGGCATCCTGTCGCTTATGGCCATGGGATTGATCGGCTATTCCCTCTATATTGTATATACCGGCTTTTCATCAACAACTGTTGCTTTTTTTATCGCTTTTGACATAATTATTATTCCCATTCTCGTGATAACAGGCTTAAAGCTGTTGGCCAGGTCACCGGTCACGCTCAGATATAAACTGTCTCGAGATGATGGAGTGACTTCTCAACCGCCTGAACTTGCCGGTTACGTTGACGCGGCAGGCATGGCCGTAACAGACCTGCATCCGGCAGGCATGGCGGTGATAGACGGCAAAAGAGTGGATGTGGTCAGCCGGGGCGATTATATTGACAAAGGTTCTCAATTGGTGGTCACGGAAGTGACCGCTAATCAAATCATCGTACGATCTAAGGAGGAGATATTGCCATGAATTTCAGTCAGATCGGTCTGTTAATCCTGTTGGGCGCAGTAATTGTCCTGTTATTTTTTGTGGGATCATCCATTGCCCTATGGGTACAGGCCCTTGTCTCGGGCGCACGGGTAGGGTTGTTCAACATAATATTCATGCGGTTCAGAAAGGTGCCGCCCAAACTCATAGTCGAATCAAAAATTATGGCCATCAAGGCGGGACTGGATATTACGGTTGACAGTCTTGAATCCCATTATCTTGCAGGCGGCAATGTATTACGCGTTGTCCAGGCCCTGATTGCGGCGGACAAGGCCAATATAGCGCTTGATTTTAACAGGGCCGCCGCAATTGACCTTGCAGGCAGGAATGTTCTGGAGGCGGTCCAGATGAGTGTAAATCCCAAGGTGATAGAGACCCCGCTGGTGGCCGCAATGGCCAAGGACGGCATCCAGTTGAAGGCCATTTCCAGGGTCACGGTGCGGGCCAATATTGAAAGACTGGTCGGGGGCGCAGGTGAGGAGACTATTCTGGCCAGGGTCGGTGAAGGCATTGTAACCACGATAGGTTCTGCAAATACTCACAAAAATGTTCTTGAAAATCCGGACCTGATTTCAAAAACAGTCCTTTCCAAAGGCCTTGATGCCGGGACAGCTTACGAAATTCTCTCCATTGATATCGCTGATGTTGATGTGGGCAAAAACATAGGCGCAGAACTTGAGACGGACCGGGCTGAGGCGGACAAAAAAATAGCCCAGGCCAAGGCTGAGGAACGAAGGGCCATGGCCTTTGCAGCCGAGCAGGAAATGAGGGCAAGGGTTGAGGAGATGAGGGCCAAGGTCGTTGCTGCAGAGGCCGAAGTTCCGCTGGCCATGGCCGATGCCTTTAGAAACGGGCAGTTGGGTATAATGGATTATTACAAAATGAAAAATATTGTGGCCGACACCCAGATGCGTTCCAAAATAGGATCTGAAGAAAAAGAAAAGGACGAATCCTGCAAATGAAATTTGAAAATATTTTAATCCTGCTTTTTTCATGGCTGAAAAAAAAGCTTATGACAGACCAGGCTTACACTGAACCAGGCAAAGAAGCCGACATGCTCTGGGGAAGAAGTGTTCCCCCGCAGGTGCCTGTTTCAGACCATACATACACAGCCTCATCCCGGGGGGAAAATGATGATGTCAAAAACAGGCCAATCCCGATACAGGATGAGATCTCTGAACAGACCATGGATGCACCTCTTCCTGATAGTTCAGCACGTTCCATCCAAAATCTTCGAAATGCCGTCATATGGTCTGAGATACTCGCCCCTCCCTTGGCATTAAGAGAGGATGAGCAATTCCCGACGTAAGGCATTCTTAAGCGAATATTCTCATTAGCATCTAAGGCGGGTGATACCCGCAACCCAAATTTTTAAAAATTGCTTTGTCCAGTAAATCCGTGTCACCTCGCTTTCAGCTTATGTCAGCGGGGTGCGCCAAAAAATTTCTTGTTTTTTTTGACA
>JAYEGR010000096.1:0-20597 GCA_034659175.1 Thermodesulfobacteriota bacterium
CATATCCCTTTGAATGGATTTCCGTAGGGGCAATCCCTTGTGGTTGCTCATTAATGGGCAATTCAATTGATACATTCATTTTCATATGCAACCCACACTTCACCGCTCATTAGTTGAGGGTGGTTTTAATTTCGGCCAAACGGTTTCCACCTTTTTATGGTTGGCATTGCCCACCCTACGAATTGTCCCGCTTTAAGTTTGTGGTCCCAATTACCAATGTTCTATTTTGGTTACACTCATTTCGTTTTTTTTGAGTTTCCGTTCAAACACTAATTTCTAATCGCACAGCTTGACTTTTCAAAATCGCAACCTTACAAGTTTTAAAAGAGTTCTTCTCAGAGATTTTTTCATCATTAATCGGAGGAAATATCGATGCAGCTTGACAAATTGACACTCAAATCACAGGAGGCTCTGCAGGCGGCCCAGGGGCTGGCTGAAAACAAAGGTCACCAGGAAATTCTGCCTGAGCATCTCCTGCATGCACTCATCCGCGAGTCAGACGGCGTAATTGTGTCTGTGTTGCAGAAAATCGGGGTTGATCCGGGTGGGCTCACCAGCGGGATCGAGACGATTCTAGATCAGTTGCCAAAGGTCAGCGGCAGTGGTTTCGGCCAGGTCTACCTCTCTGACCCGGCAAAAAAAGTACTTGAATTTGCCTTTAAGGCTGCTGGTGAAATGCACGACGAGTATGTGAGCCAGGAACATCTTTTTCTCGGCCTGCTCGATCAAGGCGATTCAAAGGCCGCATCCCTGCTCAAGAAAAACGGAGTTACACGGGACGGATTTTTAAAGGCCCTGGTGGCAATCCGCGGAAACCAGCGCGTGACTGACCAGAATCCCGAGGAAAAGTATCAGGCCCTGGACAAGTATGCCAGAAATTTAAACGACCTTGCCAAAGAGGGAAAGATCGACCCTGTAATCGGCAGGGACGATGAAGTGCGGCGGGTCATTCAAGTTCTTTCGCGTCGAACCAAGAACAACCCGGTCTTGATCGGCGAGCCGGGAGTCGGAAAAACCGCGATCGTGGAAGGATTGGCCCAGCGAATCGTGATGGGGGACATTCCGGAGACACTTCACGGTAAGCAGGTGTTGGCCCTTGACCTGGGCGCCCTGATTGCGGGTGCCAAATATAGAGGCGAATTCGAAGATCGGTTAAAGGCTGTTCTTAAGGAGATTAAGAAACAGGAGGGGGAGATCATTCTCTTTATTGACGAAATTCATACCCTGGTAGGCGCCGGCGCTGCGGCAGGGTCGATGGACGCCTCAAACATGCTTAAACCCGCCCTTGCGCGCGGGGAACTTCATTGCGTAGGCGCAACAACGTTAAATGAATATCATAAGTATATTGAAAAAGATGCCGCACTGGAACGCCGTTTTCAACAGGTTCTGGTACAGGAGCCCTCGGTTTCGGACACCATTGCCATACTCCGCGGGATCAAAGAAAAGTACGAGGTTCACCATGGTGTACGGATCAAGGATTCGGCTGCTGTAGCTGCGGCAACCCTTTCGAACAGGTACATCACCGGCCGTTTTTTACCGGACAAGGCAATTGATTTAATTGACGAGGCGGCTTCACGGCTTCGGATCGAGATCGACAGTATGCCCACTGAAATAGACGAGGTAGACCGCAGGCGGATAAAACTCGAGATTGAGCGAGAGGCCTTAAGACGCGAAACCGACAAAACCTCTAAAGAAAGGCTGGTCAAACTCGAGGTCGAACTGGCTGATGTAAATGAGACATTGAACAGTATGAAAGGCCACTGGCTGTTGGAACGTGAGATAATCGGCAAGATACGAAAGATAAAATCGGATATCGAGGAGGCCGGGGTGGAAGAGCAGCAGGCCCAGCGTCTCGGTGATCTCTCCAGGGTTGCCGAAATTCGGTACGGCAGGGTCAAGGACCTTGAAAAGGAACTTGCTTTGAAAAATGACCGTCTTGCCGAAATCCAGAAAGACCGCCGGATGCTTAAGGAGGAAGTCTCTGAAGAAGATGTGGCCGGTGTGGTTGCAAAATGGACCGGTATCCCGGTCGACCGTCTGCTGACAGGAGAACGGGAAAAACTGCTTCATATCGAAGATAGTCTTTCCAGGCGGGTTGTGGGTCAGGAAGAGGCGGTCAGGGCTGTTGCCAATGCGGTTCGCCGGGCAAGGGCGGGCCTTCAGGACCCTGACAGACCCTTGGGTTCATTTATTTTTTTAGGACCTACAGGGGTTGGGAAGACGGAACTGGCGAGAAGCCTGGCCGAATTCCTGTTTGACAGCGAACAGGCAATGATCCGGCTTGACATGTCGGAATTCATGGAAAAGCACTCCGTGGCACGGCTGATCGGCGCGCCTCCGGGATATGTCGGTTACGAGGAAGGGGGATATCTTACCGAGGCCGTTCGACGGCGGCCATATTCCATTGTCCTGTTTGATGAGATTGAAAAGGCCCATCAGGACGTGTTCAATGTCCTGCTCCAGATTCTGGACGATGGTCGAATGACCGACGGACAGGGCAGGACAGTGGATTTTAAGAACACGGTACTCATAATGACGTCAAATCTCGGAAGCCGGATTATTATGGAATTGGGTGAAAACCATGAAGGTGAACTCGAGAAACAGATGCGCGCCATGCTGCGTCAGTATTTTAAACCCGAGTTTTTGAACAGGATTGACGAGACAATCACATTTCACAGGCTTTCAAAAGAAGATCTTTCTCGTATAGTGGATATACAGATAACTCTTTTAACCGGGCGTATTGCGGAACAGGGGTTTTCCATCCGTATGACTGATGCAGCCAGAGAGTTTATCATTCAAGCCGGCTATGATCCCGCATTCGGCGCACGGCCCTTGAAAAGGGCCATCAGAAAGTTTGTCCAGGACGGACTGGCCATGAAAATCCTTGAAGGCGCATTCACGGAAGGCGACAGCATACTGATCGATGTAGCGCTTGGCGAAACAGGGCTTAAATTTACAAAAGAATAATGGTAACCAAGGTTCAGAAAAAAAACAACCAAGCATCCGTCCCTGATGAACAAAAGGGTGCCACTCTTTACATGGTTGCTACTCCAATCGGTAACCTGGAAGACATCACCTTACGGACAATAAGAATTTTAAAGGAAGTTGATCTGATCGCATCCGAAGATACCCGCCACACGCGAAAACTCTTATCTTATTTTGATATACACACTCCACTTGTCAGTTACCACAAGGACCGGGAGGCGGCCCAGGCACAGAAACTCCTGGACAGATTGCGGGCCGGAGAAGATATTGCCATGGTTTCAGATGCAGGGACTCCAGCCATCTCGGACCCGGGCACAATCCTGGCAAGGAAGGCCCTTGAATTCGGTATAAAAGTAACTCCGGTTCCGGGGCCCTCCGCATTAACCGCTGCGCTCAGTATTTCAGGTCTTGACACAACAAGGTTTCTCTTCCTGGGATTTCCGCCGTCCCGCAGAAACCAGCGTGTAAAATTTTTAAAAATTTTGTCGGAAAATCCACACACCCTGGTTTTTTTTGAATCGCCCCATAGGATTGTGCGTTGTCTTAAGGACTGTATTGAAACCCTGGGTGACCGCAATGTTTTTCTGGCAAGGGAACTAACTAAAATCCACGAAGAAACCATCACAGGCACTCTGTCAGGTGTGCTGGCCAATCTTTTGAACAGAGAATTTATAAAAGGTGAATTCACAATCATTATTAAAGGTGCGGAAAGAAAAGGGCCGGAAGAGGGCGACCTTACGGAACTTTTGCTCTGGTACAGGGATCAGTCCGAACTGTCTATGAAAGATGCTGTGCAGCGGATTGCACAGGACCTGGGCGAATCCAGGTCACATGTGTATAAAATTGCCCTTAATATCTGGGCCGGAGTTCAAAAATAAGGGTTTGCCCAAAAATAAATTTACATTTGAAAAATTTCAGGTTCAGAGCTGAGAAGCAGAAAACCCACCCGAAACGGGTGGGTTTTCTGTATTAAGGGGGGGGGAATTAAGGTTGTCGGTTTGTTGAAACTAAGGCTTAAACGCCATCCTTCTTTGAGTGGCAGGCGAAGCATCCTGATGAGTTGTCCCCGCCGCCGGCGTCCATTCCGCTGTAATCCCACCTCAGGATATCGTTGTGACTGGAGCCATGCGAGTAGTGACAGGATATGCAGAGTACGATTCCATTGCTGCTGGTGCCGGAGGTTGAATTCACAATGGTAGCGGCTTCAGTGTCGTTATCGAGATATAAAGCTGTGTTTGCGGCCGCAAGTCCGACAGGTACCTGGGCGCTTCCGTGAAAAGCACTGTAAGCATCCCCGCTCGGGCCTGTTCCCGCCGTTCCCGCCGAAGCCAGGGCAAGATCAGATGGATGACGAATCCAGGCGCCGCCTGAATTGGTTGTGCCATCGGCAGAATCGCCATTGTTGCCATGAAACAATCCATGACACTCCGCACAGAAATAACTGATGGTTGAATCGGAGGTATAACCTGCGTTGCCGTTTGTTGCCGCGTATCTGTTATCTGTGCCTGTACCGGTTCCCCATTCGTACGTTCTGGACTCTACTCCGTTTATGCCGTTGAGCCCGCGGAATCCTAGTTTTTTGGCGTCATGATGTATTCCCCTGATTGCGGCAGACGGATCGGATTCGGTATGGTCTCCATGGCAACCCATGTTGCCGGCGCATGTCAACTGTGTCCATGTTGCCGCAGGCAGACCGAGGGTGCCACCGAGAGTAGCGTCATAGCCAGGGGGAGAGAAGTCGGACATGTTGGAGTCCTGGCCTGTATTGACGCCAAGGATATTGTGCTTTGTGGCATCATCGCCTCCGGTCATGATATATCCGCCCGGGAGGTATGTGTCTGGACTGGCCGGCACACCGTTGGTTATAACAATATACGGCACAGTGTTGCCGCCGACTCCTATATCCATACCCCCGACCGTGTCCGTTGTATGACAACCGATGCAACTGTTGTTCAGCAACTGACCGAAGGGACCGTTGTTGACAGCTGTACCGTCTTGACTGTTATGCATTGTATGGCAGTCTGCGCAGCTTCCTTCCACATCGGCTGAGGCTGTCTGGGCTCCCGACATGATCATGGGAACCAGAAGAGCCGTTGACAGCAGACCGTACTTCAGTGATTTTATTTTATACCTTTTTAAAGATTTCATCATTTTCCCCCCCGTTATTTTTTTTATGGTGCCTTGAGTGTTGTCCTTTAAGGAAGATTCCAGTTAGGCTTAATTTTATTATACCAAATTTCAAGATATAATTCAACTTACCACACGAAAAAGACTGAAAAAGACGTTAAATCAAATAGATAGGGCGGGTCCAAAAAGCGAATAATCGGCCTTTTTTTTGAAAAAGTCCGTGTTTCAGGACGAATCCAAACGGGAGCATTCGCATTTTCTGACAACAAGCTGAAAAATGAAAAAATGTTGCTTGTGAGATAAAATTTCTGGTGTTTTTACTGTCACCGAGGGCTGATTTTTTCAAAAAAGGAGCATATGGTTTTTTGAATTCCTGTTCTGTCAGAAATTGCGAATGCTCCCAATCCAAACTCCCCATCCCCCCCCCCAAAAAAAAACCCCTGGAACCCCTGAAATTTTTTCCTCTGCACAAAGCCGGCTTAAAAATTACGAATTGCACAGGTTGAATTTTGATGCTTTCGTGAAAAGTCGCGATTTATGTTCAGAATGACGGCTTGTCACGGCTAAATTGCGAAACCTGCAAGGAGAGCGTTATAAAATTCGCAAAACGTATTAATAAGGGTGGTACCAATTCCAGTTCAAATTCGGATTATTCCCTGAATTTCCGTGATTTTATTCCAATACTGCGAATTTCGCAATTGCAGACGCGATATTTATTCATGGAAAATAGTTTCAATATTTCAGCAAGATATATCCAAAGCCTTGATACAGTCAAGCTTTCCGGCGATCAGGCAGAGCTTTGCACGTTAAGGACGATTTATTTATATTTTTTTCAAAAAAAATAAATAAAGATTTTTTACTTTATATTTCAAGGTGTTATGAAGTTCAAGAGGGGAATTTTTGAATATTGGAGGATTTAAGAGTAATAAAGAGAAATTAGGAGTAAACCAGACTTGTTCTTTTAGGAAAGAGTGTTGAAACTGTTATAATCATTTGAATAACCCTATATGTTTGTGCATATTTTTTCATTCATTTGATAAGTGGTTATTTTTCAGGGCATTTAGGGGAGGCATGGTGATATTTCCTTGCCTGACATGGGTTTCCTCCCTGTTGAAAACTTATGGAAAAGTTTTTTGAAAATCCTTTTAAACCGGATTTGACTGTCGGATGGATTTTTAATAAAAGAATTACGTATGATTTTTCGAGGGCGAAATAGAAATCCGTTTCAAATTCGCTGAAATTTAATGTGTAGGAAAAAACAAAATTTCTGTCCATTTGTTAGAAATTATCAGTTTGAAATAATGGTTCGTAGTAGGGGCGATCCTTGTGATCGCCCCTACGAAAAAACAATATAATTACAGCGGAGATTTTTGATTATGCTGTGGGAACAGACCAAAGATAGATTGAAGAATGTGCTTCCTGAAAGCACGTATGCCCTCTGGATTGAACCACTTTCATGCATCAGGGCTGACGATAAGGTTGTTGAACTTGTGGGTCCGGACCAATTTTTTTGTTCCTGGGTGTTTGACAAGTATTCCATCCCGATTCAGGAAAGTCTCTCCAAGTTTAGTAGCGGAAACCAGGAAGTCCGCTTTACGGTCGGAGGGAAAATTCAATTCCGTCCGGAAGAAAAACCCGAACAGCTTGCGTTGCCTGACATGCCTTCCGGCAGAGCAAGGATTCCGATGCTTCACCCCAGGTATACATTTGAGGAATTCATGGTCGGTGAATCGAACGTTCTTGCACATTCAGCTTGCCGGGCTCTGGCAAGTGGCGATACGTCGTTCGGCCGCTGTATTTATATCAAAGCAGGCACCGGCCTTGGCAAGAGCCATCTCACACAGGCTGTGGCGCACCATGTGATCGATCACGTACCGTCAACACGTATCTGCTGTCTGACAGCCAAGCAGTTTACAGCGGAAATTGTCCGTAGCATCAAGAGCAATACAATGGATCATTTCAAAACAAAGTACCATAATAATTGTGATATGCTGCTCGTTGAAGACGTTCATATCCTGACAGGCAAGCCCAAGACGCAGGAAGAACTGGCAGCGGCTGTTGATGCACTGCTTGATGCGGGCAAGACGATGATTTTTACCGGCAAGATGGTTCCGAGAAAAATTCCTGATATTGATATGGGGATTCGTTCAAGGATTTCCGCCGGATTGATCACGACTATCAATTCGCCGGATGTACGTACCAGATCCCTTATTATTAAGAGAAAGGCCGAAAACAGCCGCCTTCCACTCTCAAAGGAGCTGATGCTGTACATGGCTGAGAACTTGAAGGGAGATATCCGCCAGGTTGAAAGCGCTATTGCAGGTCTAAACGCCAAGTCGAGGCTGCTCAAAATGGTTCCTGATCTGAGTATGATCAAGGAAGTCATTGCTGACATTATCGGGCGGCGCCGGCTGCTGACCCTTGAAATCATCAGGGATTTCGTGGCAGACCAGTTTAAGGTGTCTGTCAGTGATTTGCAGTCCAAATCCCGTAAAAAGACCGTTTCTTTTCCCCGCCAGGTTTCAATGTATCTTGCACGTAAGTACACAAAAGAAGGATTGGATAATATCGGAAGGGCTTTTAACCGGGATCATTCCACTGTTGTGCACTCTGTCAGGAAAATCACCGAACAGATTTCCAGGAACTCGAACATAAGGAGTCAGGTGGAGTTTCTAAACAGCAAGCTTAAAAAACAATATATGTAAAATCCGTACGCTCAAGTCAGAAATAAACACCTTTCACGGCTGCTGTTTCAGATTTTCCGTATCCTCCTGCAGCCACGCTTCCGGCTGTTTTTTTTGCCGATTTGATCATATCGTTCATTCCGATGCCATTCCAGCCAAAGCCACTGATGTAGAGCCCCTCCTTTTTTTGGACAAGTTTTTTCAACCATTCCATAAGCGCCGGATGGTCCATTTCAAGCTGAGGTATACCCTCCGTTGATCGCAGGACCCTTGAAAAGAGGGGCGGTTCCGGAAGTTTCATCAGCAGGCTGAGATCATTATAAACTTCTCTCAAAATATCCTCATCCTCCAGTTCGAGTCGTTCCGGATGCCTGCGTCCTCCTACAAGCGCTTCGAGAAGTATTTGCCCTTCAGGCGCTCTGCCGGAAAACATGTGGGTTGAGAACATGGCGCCAAGGGTGAAACGGTTTTCTTTTTCCGGGGCAAGATATCCGAAACCGCGCGGGATTTCGGCATTACCGGAGAATCCCATAACAACGGTTATGATTTTTGAAACCGGAATTTTTTTTATCGGCGGTTTGTTCAAAGGAGATAGAAGTTTTAATGCCTGATTAACAGGCAGGGCCAGGATAAGGGCGCGCGTTTTGAACGTTTCGTTGTCTGTTTGTACCTCCCATATGTCGTCTGTTTTTTTAATTTTTTTAACACCGGTATCGAACTGGATAGGTTTGCCTTTGGCCAGGATTTCTATAAGTCTTTCCATGCCTTGGGGAAAGTTTATCATTGAGGGAAGGCCGGCTTTAATAGCGGATGACTTTTTCTTTTTTTTCAGACCCCGGAGAACCGATCCTGATTCTTTTTCAAGGGCGCGCAGGCCCGGCATAACGGAATCAATGCTCATTTTGTCCAGGTCTCCTGAAAATGTGCCTGTCACCGCGGCATCAACAAGCGGGTGGACGCTTTTGCCGAACCTGCGAACGGCCCACTGACCCACTGTCTGGTCTTCCATGACCGGCTTGGTCCATAGATCTGCAAGTATGCGCATTTTTCCCCAAAAGGGAATAAGTGGAGTAGTGAGTATTTTTTTTGGATTCTGGGGCAAAGGGATCAGTTTGCCGTTGTGGCAGAGAAATCTGAGAAAATCATTTAAGGGAGCTTTTTGAGCCTCTTGTTCCAAGCCGGTGTCACGGAGCAGTTTACGACTTTCCGGTATGTTGTCCAGAAATCCGTGCGGGCCCCATTCCGCCTGAAATCCATCCTCGCGAAACGTCTGAATCGCACCCCCCGGCCTGGAAGCCTTTTCAAGCAGAACAATTTTCATGTCAGGTTGTTTTTTCTCAAGGAAATGTGAGATGGCGAGCCCTGAAAGGCCGGCCCCGACAATCAATGCGTCGTGAATGCTATTCATTTTATTTTTTTTTCGTAGAGTTTGTATTGGGCAGATTAAATATCCATAAAAAATATATCCTGAAACGCAATAAAAAAGAATAAAAAGTTTTTCAAAAGGGACCATTAGATGATAATATGATGCGGCATTTGAATTAAATCGATGACGTGGAAATATGATGTTATTTAACCGACGAGCAACGCAGCCGTGCGGGATGGATCGACGCATGAAAATGTGAAGTTATTTTTGAGCGAGCCCTAAGGTGGGAGCATGGGAAAGGGATTGGATCTATTGTACATTTTCGCAAAACCGGCGTTATTTTTAATTTTGGCAACAGGCTTTTTATTTTTGATAGTAAAGCCGTTTTTGCGGATGCTGGCCGAAAGCGGCGCCTTGACCAAAAAAATTGATATGCCGGAGAAATCAAAGGATGATCTTGTTAAGGAAGTAGCTGAGGGAAAGGATGAGGATTTCAAAGTGCAAGGGATAATGAGCGATAGGGACAAGATTACAAGGCTTGCTGAAAGCAGCCCTGACAAGGCCGGCGATGTTGTTAAAAAATGGATAAGGAAACAGGAATAATATGACTTTTGATATAAAAAATCTTGATTTATTGCCTGCCTGTGACAGACTGCATAAGCTTGCAAAGAGACCCTATGAACTTAACAGGCCCGGATCATTGGGAAGAGATCGGCTTTTGTCATTTATCTGCCGCGGCGCGGGTTTTGATATCCTTTACGGCACTCAACAGGTAAACGAAAGTGTGATGGATGCGTTACAGGAACTGGCGGATGAGAGCAGTGTTGTGGATCAGTTTATGCTTATGAAGCAGGGCGAAGTCATGAATATTATCCATGGGTTTGACTGCGAGAACAGAAAAGTATTGCACACTGCCGCCAGGGATGTATTTAATGAGAGTCCGTGCAATGCCGATGCCTCGGGTCAGGCCAAAAATGAATTGGCAAAACTGAAGGGTTTTATTAAGGATCTGGAAGAGGGGAAGATTACAAATTCCGATGGAGAGGTGTTTACCAATATGATTCATCTGGGAATTGGCGGGTCCGATCTGGGACCCCGTGCAATATACCTTGCCCTTGCGGCTTTCCGGCGACCGGAAAGCCGTGTTTATTTTATTTCTAATGTGGACCCTGACAATGCTGCTGCTGTCCTGAAATATCTTGATCTGAGAAAGACATTGGTCAATGTTGTGTCCAAGAGCGGCACAACGCTTGAGACCCTTACGAACGAAGAATTGGTTCGTGCCGCATATGTTAAGGCCGGCCTGGATCCATGCCGTCATTTTCTGGCTGTTACCGGCCAGGGGAGTCCCATGGACAATCCTGAAAAATATCTACGTTCATTTTACATGTTTGATTACATAGGAGGACGTTACAGTTCCACGTCAATGGTCGGTGGTGTAATGATCGGGTTTGCCCTTGGGTATGACGGTTTCATGGAATTGCTGCAAGGGGCCAATGATATGGATAAGCTTGCGGAAGAGAAGAATATCAGAAATAATCCGCCGCTGATTCTGGCCCTTTTAGGTATCTGGAACCATAATTTTTTAGGCTATGAGACATTGGCGGTCTTGCCTTACAGTCAGGCCCTGATCAGGTTTGTCGCCCATTTGCAGCAATGCGATATGGAGAGTAACGGCAAATCATGCAACAGGCAGGGCAGGGCAGTGGAATATCAGACCGGTCCAATTGTCTGGGGCGAGCCCGGCACGAACGGGCAGCATGCCTTTTACCAGCTCATTCACCAGGGTACCGCCATTGTGCCTGTGGAATTTATAGGATTTCGGAAAAGCCAGTATGATGATGACATCCTTGTCAAGGGGACCACTTCGCAGGAAAAACTCAATGCCAATCTTCTGGCCCAGTCGCTGGCCCTGGCTGCCGGTCGGGAAAGCGACAACCCTAATCAGCGTTTTTCCGGGAACCGTCCCAGTACTGTGATTATGGCTGACAGGCTTACACCGTACTGTATGGGCGCGCTTCTTGCCATGTATGAGGCAAAGATCGTATTCCAGGGATTTATTTGGAATATCAATTCGTTTGACCAGGAAGGCGTGCAACTCGGCAAGGTACTGGCCAACCGGCTCCTTGACCATTATTCAGACCGCAGGAGGGATGAAAAATACAGCGGCAAGAGTGAAGACGGTGCAGGTTGGTCTTTACTTGAAGCAGCCGGTATGCTATGAAGGTAAATATTCGGCAGCACTCCACATGAAGTGCCCTTGGGGTGCGCTGACAAATATTTACAATTTGGTGATTTTAGCTGTTTGCCGGCATTAAGCCGAATATTTACCTGTTAAGAGAGATATCGTTAACCACTCAACGAGGTCTGAAAGAAGGGTGAAAAGGGACTAAAAAATGAGTTTTGGTTTTAATGAGTATTAACAAGGCAGTGGGATGATTAAAAAAATAATTGCGGTTTTGTTGACTAGTGTATTTGTTCTTGTGGCGGCAACGGAAAGAGCTTCAGCATTCATTCAGCAGGACCTTGACAGACTGCTTGATTCGAATGAATGCAGGGATTGTGATCTGTCCGGTTCCAACCTTATGAATGCCGATCTTACGGGCGCGGATCTTGAAGGAGCAAATTTTGAAGGCGCTAACCTTGCCGGGGCAAAATTAATGCTGGCTGATCTGGCCGGGGCGAGTTTTAAAAACGCCAATCTTGAAGACACGAGGTTCTCCGGTTCGGATCTGCACATGGTTGATTTCAGCGGGGCAAATCTAAATGGCGCCAAGTTTAAAGGGGCCTATCTGGATGGCTCGACTTTTGAACGGATAATAAAAGATTTTTCAGCAAAAAAAAATGTCATAGTGAAGAAACATGTGCCCATGGAGCCTGACCGTGAACACGTAACAGCAGGGAAACCTGTTGGCCCGGCAGTGATCAGGAAAAGAGCCGGAAAAAAGGAACCGGTGCCGGAGAAGAAGCCGGCTGCAAAGAAAGCAGAGGTCAAGGCCGAGGATTCCGCTCAGGTTCGCGCTAAGGCAAGCAAGCCGGTTGATATGGAAGGAAAAATTACTCGGACACAGGAGAAGAAGCCGGTTGTAAAGAAAGCAGAGGTCAAGGCCGAGGATTCCGCTCAGGTTCGCGCCAAAGCAAGCAAGCCGGTTGATATGGAAGGAAAAATTACTCGGAAATTAAGGCTTGCGTCAGCTCCAACCGGTAAGACGAAGATTGCCGCCCCAAAACCCGCAGTAAAACTGAAAAAGAAACCTGAACCTGTGGCTGAACCGGTCCCGGCCCCGGAAGAACCAAAAGAAAAAAAGTCTTTTGAGGAGAAAGATTTTGAGAGACTTCTCTCAAGCAATGAGTGCGTTGAATGCAGTCTGGCCGGAGCAAATCTTGCCAAGAAAAAGATTAAGGGGGCTGATCTCGAACGTGCTAATCTGGAAGGCGCTGACTTGGAACGGGCGAATTTAAAAGGCGCGAATTTAAAAGGCGCGAATCTCAAGGGCGCCAATTTGAAAGGCGCGAATCTCGAGAATGTTGATTTTTATAAGGCGAATCTGGAAGGGGCTGATTTTACGGACGCTGCTCTTGACGGGGCTGCTCTTGACGGGGCAGAGCTTAAAGGCGCTGTTTTTTATGGGGCGTCCCTTAAAAAGGCATATCTCAATGGCGTGAGCATAGATACGGAAAGATAGGGCTTGCTCAAAAAATAAGAGATGGTGAAGTTGTTTCGTTCTCATCCCTTATGATGGTTCCGGTCAATATGTCCGGCGCACGTTACTGATTATTCCCTGGGGACGGAAGACCATCATAATGACCATTATGGCTCCGAAGAGGAGCATTCGGTAATCAGAAAACGCCCGCAGGTACTCAGGTAAAAGGATGAGTATCAACGCGCCGATGATGACACCTGCAATCGATCCCATACCGCCAAGCACAACAACGGAAAGTATTATCGCGGACTCCAGGAACGTGAAGCTTGCCGGGTTTATAAAAGTAGTTTTAGCGGCAAATATTACTCCCACCATTCCTGCCCAGGTTGCGCCCAGCGCGAACGCGGTCAACTTGGTCTTTGTCTTGTCTATCCCCATTGCCTGACACGCAATCTCGTCCTCTTTCAGGGCTATCCAAGCCCTGCCGACCCTTGAATTTCTGAGCCTGTTCACCACAAAGATTGTAAACAGGGTGAGGCCGATCATGAGAAAATATAGATAGATCGTTCCCGCCTTAAGCGACAGGTCGATTTCGAAAAAAGATGGCCTTGCGATATTTGCGATCCCGCTGGGGCCGAACGAGAATTCATTCCAGTTTTCCAGGATGAGTCTGATTATTTCGCCGAATCCAAGTGTTACAATGGCTAGATAATCTCCTCGCAGGCGAAGTACCGGAAATCCCAAAATTATCCCAAGAATCGCGCCCAAGGCGGCACCAATCGGAAGCGCCGACCAGAAACCAAGACCGTAATGGTAATTCAGGAGAGCGTAACTGTACGCGCCGACCGCATAAAAAGCGACATAACCAAGGTCGAGCAGGCCTGCCATGCCTACAACGATATTTAGACCCAACCCGAGGACAACGTACATCAGGGCAGTTGTCATGATACTGGTCTGATACATGGAAAAGATAAAGGGAAAGGCGATAACAAAGACTGAAAAAAAGACCAGAAAAGGAATGTAAATGCGAGGTTCTTTTAGAGATGGCAGGTTGATTTTTTTTTGAGTGGTAATGCCTATGGATTTTTTACGCAATTTTTTTCGTTCAAGCAGACGCCGGGCAATAAATGAGAAGAAGAAACTCACACCCCCGACCATTACAAGGTTTTTCCAGCGCCATTCCACTTCCTGTTCGATCGGGTTGACACGAATCACCATTATGGGGAATGTCAGGAACATGAACCAGACCGAAATAAATACCGATCTCAGCATCTGGTTCAGAAATGACGATTTTTTTGCAGCCTGTTTCTCATTCATCTTTTTTGGTTTTCCACCCGGAAATAAAAAAAAGGGGGCCGGCTTTGAAAGCCGCCCCCCTTTGGGTTAGATCAGATTCAGGATCATAAGTCCTGTTCGACCCTATTACATGTGCAGGTCATGCGCGGTATTATGACATGAGCCGCATACAGGGAACTTCGTGTGGATTGAAGGATTATGTGGAGATGCGCTGTGGCATTCCGAACATGCCATTAGTTCTGCATGAGTAGGATGACATTTTGCGCAGGAAAGCGGCGTATGTTTTGTCTGGTTGGCCTGCAACTCGTTATTAACGTTGTCATGACATCCAGCGCATACGGTATTGTCCTGATCCTGCGGATATGAGATTTCAAGCGGCGTATGAACCGGATGACAGACCATACATGCCTGGTTGTTTAATTCAACGGCCGGGCTGTGGGATTCATGACATTCCGAACAATCCGGAATTCTTCCATGGTTATCGGAATGACAGGAAGAGCAGTCCTCCTCGGTATGCATGCTTGGCTTGCTCGTGAGAAGGTCGGAAATATCTCCGTGGCATTTCCGGCAGCTTGACTCGAGTTTTGAAGCATCCGGAAGCGTTGCGATCGGCTGATGGGGATCCGTATGGCAGCCGAGGCAGTTTTTCAGTATCTCGCCATCAGTGTGGTACTTGGGGGCGGGCAATGTAAAGGGTTGTTCCGTGGAGCCGTGACAGCTGGAGCATTTAGGCATGATATCCGCGTAATTGCCTTTCAGCGGGTTGTACGCATGGAACAGCTCGTGACAGTCAGTACATGTTACCTTGGTATGCTTGTCGCCTTTATCCCTGATTCTCTTGAAATGCGAGTTGTGGCATCGAGCGCATTCCTCGATGGAAAGAGGCTCAATGTCCACATTGTAGACATTTTCGTCCTGCGCCATGGCAGTCCCTTGATTGATAAATGCGCTGAACAGTATCAGCAGTCCCATGGTCCACAGGACGGGGAGTCCGACTTTCGTTTTTAATGCCATTGTTTATACCTCCGCATACCTCTTAATAGAAATTAATAAAAATTTTACTCGTCGGGTGATTTTTCATCCGTATTGATTGAAATAATTGTGAACATTACTTGGCCAGATTATGGTTGTCCAGATGGCATTCCAGACAATCAGGCATCTTCTCATGCGTTGTCTTGGAATGCGGCTCTCCGTGGCATGCAATGCATGTCGGGAGCATGGGATGTTTGCCCCTGTGGCAGAACGCGCATGTGAAATCCTGATGCTTGGTAGTGGTCTGGGACATCAGATTACCGATTTCTTTATGGCATGGTGTACAGAAAGTCCTTGAAGTGCTTAATGGATATTCAATCACCAGTGGATGATGGACCGGATGACAACCCAGACAATCTTGGCTGGTCTGTCCAGCGGCATGAGGCTCGTGACATACTGAACAATCGGGGATTTCCTTGTGTATCGTATGGCATGAGGTGCATGATTCGACACCATGCTTGCTTGGATGGTCTTTGAATTCCTTGCCCTGCTGTTCGTGGCAGGTCAGACACGGTCCGATCAGATCGTCAGCCAGCGCCAGCTCCATGGGAGCATGCGGGTCGGAATGACAGGAGAGGCATTCGGGCAGATCATAATGAGATTTGCCTTCATGGCAGTTTGAGCAAGGCGGAATGGCTTCGGTTCCTTGAGGAGGATGCTCCTCGTGGCAGTCCAGACATGTGACGTCGGTCTTGTGGAGGCCGCCTTTATTGTTTATAGTGACCGGTTCCCTGAGATGGCATTTGATACAGTCTGAATTCGCGAGAACAACGGTTCCGACCGCACCCGCATCTTCGGCCAAAGCGTAGCCGGTTACCATGGCCGTGAAAAGGAATACGGCCGACATGATTTTCGTGATCGGCATGATTTTGTCAATTTTTGTCATGTGTTCTCCTTAACAAATGTACCATTCAACTAATTGATGTTGCATGGCAAAATGGCTTCGGGGATGTAGGACGGCAACCGCATTCTATTACCTTATTTAAATCGGATATATATGGGGATACTTTGTAACAATCTATTACAGGGATTGTCAAGAAGAAAGGTAAAAATTTGGATATTCGATACATATTGGATACAACGAAAATAGGAGTTATGGCAGCAACCTCAGCATATCCAGTAATAGTTTACGGTTTACGATAGAACAAAACGTCCATTTCGGCGCCGATAAACACCAATTGAATGATGATGTAGGGGCAGACCTCCGTGTCTGCCCAACCTGACTTTATTTTAACGTAGTTGACAATCTACCGTTTTTATTGCATCTTTACATGCGAATGCCCTGTTTCCATCCTTAAATACGGCAGAGAGTTTTTAATTTTTTTTACCCCTTGTGAACGTTTATGAATTTTTTAATGACCTTTTTTTGGTATAGGCGCCTGGATTGAAAAAACGACTGCGTCTGATAATCTATCCCCTGCTCGGGTTGTTCAGCCTTTTTGCGCTCAGCGGCTTTTTTTTCCTCCGTTCGCAGACCGCTGCCAGGTTTGTAGCCGACCATTTATTTGAAAAGGCCGCTTCCGTTGTTGACGGCGAATTTCTCATCGGCTCTTCAGAAGGTAATCTGGTTAAAGGAATTACATTTTCCGACATAGAAATACGAACTCTTGGCCGTACATGGCTCAAGATCAGAGAACTTTCGGTCCGCTGCGAACTTTTTTACCTGTTAACAGGCCTGCTTCATTTTGACGCAGTAGATGTGACGGGCCTGGAACTTGTAGTCTTAAACCAGGGCAGCCGATCTCTGAAACTGCCGTTTGTGCAAAGCGGTGAAAGTGGCCCGGCCCCCTCGACCCCGTATGTCGGCCTGGGAATGATAAAACACTTTTCAATAATTGATGCCGCGATTTACCAAGTCAGCGCCACTGACGGCCCGGCAACCCTTTTCCTGGACAAAGTCAATCTCAAGGGCAAGTCAGGTTTTCCGCTGTTTACCGATTCATTCAAGTGGTCTGCCTGGTGCAGTATCCGGAAGGGGAATATGGAAATCGTGCCGTTGGCTCTCCCGGTAAAAGTGCAGGTAAAAAAGATGATCCTGTCCCCGGGAATTTTGGAGGTGACTGACCTTAAGGCCGGAACTCCCGGGTCTGAAGTTACTCTTAATTTTAATTGTGACTTAAACAACCGGGAATTTCGAAGATTTTCCTGGGAGGCCCCAAGCCTCGCAATGGATGAGTGGGGAGTGTCTCGGGAATTTACCGTATCGACTTCAGGGATCATCCGCGGAAATCGGCATCCTGATGCCGGAACAGAGGGAGATATCCGCAAAAGCATCTTTCAGATCGATCAGCGACTTGCCTGGGGCGGGACGGAAGTATTGATCAATGGCAATCTTTACGACCCGCTGTCAGACAGTATGGAGTTTAAGGGCGCTATTGATTTTACAGGACTTGATATCAGAGAACTCCTGGATTTGTACGGGGAGCGGCAGCCGTCGGGCAAGGGCGGCCTTGAACAATTACCTGACGTTTTGCCTTGGCTTGACAAGTTAATGGTTGATAACTCGCTGGACGGAAGCCTTAACCTTGAACTGGAGTCAAGCCCTGACTCATATCATGTTGTAAAAGGGATTTTAGAGGTCAGGGACGCCGACATCCTTGGCGTGGCCTTGGAAAAAGGTCTTTTTCCTTTTGAGTATCGTGATTCGCGGTTTAATTTGAAATCCGCCTCAGCAATCACCGGGGCCGGGAACGCCGTCTTTTCCGTTACCGGGAAAAAGGCGGGTAAAGGAGAAAAGGGAGAATTCAATTGGTCGGTCAATTCTTCATTTGAGGATCTGGACCCGAACCTTTTCGGGCAAAGTGAGAATCTGCCCAAAGGGCTTTACGGCAGGGCCGGCTTTGTCTTTGAATCCGGAAACATGTCCGGTCATATCACCATTGAACGTTTTCAGTACCAAGAGTTTAAATTTGCAACCATTTTGTCATCAGACTTAAAAGATGTACCCGGAACCGCGCATGAAATCACACAGGCTCAAGCGGACGGGATTGTTCTGCATGTTCAGGGGCAGGTCCCGGAAAATGACCGAATGGATCTGGCCGTTACAGGCAAAGGTTTCCTTTTGGGAAGTTTTCCGGAAGATATATCCGGTTCGTTTGAGCTGGACGGCTCTGTGAGCGGATCCTTTCGGAAGCCGGAATTTTACGGCATAATTTATACCCATGATGTAGCTGGAGACGGATTTTACGTCAAACAGGGCAGGGTAGACATAGTTTCGGAAGGTCTAAAGGAAGAATCAATGACATCCTGGGATGTTGTGGCGGATGATGTGAGATTCGGCCGCATTTCATGGCCCCGGATTAAAGCGCGTATCGTGGATAATCCGTTGACCGGTAATATCTCGAACATGGCAGGGGATGTACCGGATCTATATATTGATGCAGTAACAGTGCAGGTGTCGGATTCAGTCTGGAATCTTGATGCTCCTGCAGGCGTTGGTCTGGGTGAAGGAACCTTTTCCTGTAACGACTTGAGATTTTCTTCGGAAAAAGCTGAATGCACGGTTTCCGTGGAATGGGAACAGGAAAAAGGCCTGATGTTGGATATGTCTCTCACTGACTTTATTTTCGCCCCGACTGCTTTTGATGCCATTCCGTTTCAGGTTCCGGGCGGTAAGTTGTCAGCCCATATCACGCTGACAGGGCCATTGACCAATCCTGAGGCGGATTTTTCGTTTGATTTGCATCCGTTTAAGGCCGGCGTTTTCAGCGTACTCTCCCTTTTGGGCAAACATTCCAAAGGCCGGACCCTGCTGAATGGAGTGGTGAATGCAGAGTCCGGAGGTGACCTGCAATTTGATGTGGCTGTTCCTGTGTTATTATCCTTTTCCCCTTTTGTATTTGAGGCCAAAACCGGGTTTATGACCGGGACCTTGAATCTTAAATCCATTGATCTGGCTGAACTGCTTTTGCCTGATCAAATCGGCCGCCCCGGTCGGCTTACGGCTGATCTCGCGTTAACGCCTTCTCCTGGATCGCTTCCCTGGATAACCGGTGAATTGTTTGTAAACAATGCAGATTTTATGATTCCTGAGACTGACACCCGTTTTGCCGACGGCAGAGGTTCTGTTGTTTATGACGGAAAAAAAATTACATTAAAGGATTTCCAGTTGTATGGGGACCAGGGTGATATTTTTGCGTCAGGCAGTTTTGAGGTCGATTCCAAGGGGAAGATAGGCAATATTGACATGGACCTCTCATCGGAACGGCTGGCCCTGTCGCATAAAGGGATGCACAAGGGTGAAATTTCCTTTACCGTCAATGTGGGCGGCTCCCCTGAATCTATAGTTTTAAAGGGAGAAATTGTTGTGCTTAAAGGCAAGACTCGGCAGCCGCCGGTCACGGCTGACTTTGATGTGTCCGAAGATGTTGTTGTTTTCGAGTCAAGAAAGGACAGAGAAGGGGACAGAGCCGCCGGCCATTTTCCGGATGTACACACAAATTTAAAGGGCATTGATCTTGATCTGGTCGTCAAAATGCCCGGGAATGCATTTCTTCATGCCGGAAACCTGGATGTGGAGCTGAAAGGGGAACTGCAGATATTCAGCAATGAGCTGGACGGCTTCAACCTGACAGGCTCGGTTTACGCTGTTGACGGCCGTTACCAGACAGCAGGCAGTGACTTTGTTGTGACGGAAGGGGAAGTGGAATTCGCAGAAACTTCAAAGATCAATCCGGCCCTGTCCGCAAAGGCGGTCTGCACGGTTCCAGGAGCTGAAATTACGGCCGTTATCTCAGGAACAGTAAATGAACCGGAACTCATACTGGAAAGCAAACCATGGCTTCCGGAGAAAGATATCATGGCATATATTATGTTCGGCAAACCACTGGAGAATTTGACAGGGAACGAAACCACCCGGTTTCAGGGAGGGGCGGCCTCACTTGTGGGCAATAACCTGCTTGACAGGTTTAAAGAGTTTACAGGTGATCAGGAACTATTGAATTCATTAGGCGTTTACGGAGGCACTTGTGAGGACGGCAACGGCAGCGTTGGGGTAAGTAAATACTTTTCCGATGATTTCCTGCTCTCTTATGAATATATGTTTGATCCAAAAGCCCCGGGACAATTGCGTATGAAGTACAAGCTGAAAGGCGGATTCAGTATAGAGAGCATGGTGCTGGACCAGGAAAAGACAGGCCTTGATCTCTTCTGGAAAACAGATTTCTAGACTGTAAACGTTCACAGGCAATGCATCTGCACGCGATCAGGGCAACCAGCATAGGTGGACTATAGCTGATTGCCCTGATCATACCCCAAGGGCACTTCCGCTGGGCGCGCACAGCTACAGCACCTGTGAACGTTTACAGGGCAACCACCCAATCAATCAACCATCCATTCCAACCAACCAACTAACCAATCAACCAATATTCGATTTCAACATTTCTATAAGGCGGGAGTGGATATTATTAAAACCGCCGTTAGAGAGTATTGCTATTACATCTCCCCTGACAGCGTTTTTTTTAA
>JAYEGR010000096.1:20697-34982 GCA_034659175.1 Thermodesulfobacteriota bacterium
CCAACCAACCAACTAACCAATCAACCAATATTCGATTTCAACATTTCTATAAGGCGGGAGTGGATATTATTAAAACCGCCGTTAGAGAGTATTGCTATTACATCTCCCCTGACAGCGTTTTTTTTAAGGAATAGCAGTATGTCTTCAGTGGTGGAAAAATGGTGGGTGTCAAGACCTCGGTCGCACAGGTCGGATGCCAGCTTACGAGCCGAGAATCGATCATTCTCAGGTATGTTTGTCAGCGCAATCGGTTCTTTTATAAGGATTTGGTCGGCGTGGTCAAAAGAGGAAACGTATGTTTTCTGGAATACACTTCTCCTGCTTGAGTTGGTGCGCGGTTCAAATACTGCCGTAAGCCTTTGGCCCGAGTAAGCGGCCCGCAGGGCAGTCAGGGTTTCCCGTACCGCCGTGGGGTGATGCGCAAAATCATCGATAATCGTGACGCCATCCACCGTTCCCCGCACCTCTTGACGCCGTTTTATTCCCTTAAATCGTGGAAGACCATTAATTATTTTTTCAGGCGCTACTCCCAAGGTGTCCATTGTTGCAATGACGGCAAGCGCATTTAATGCGTTATGAAGGCCGGGCATTACACTTTTAAATTTTCCAAATATGGTTCCATTTTTTAAAACGGAAAAGGAAGTGGTCCCGCACGAGATGTCAAGGTCGGCCAGGGAGAAGTCCAGGTTTTCGGTTTTTCCGTATTTCAGTACCCGGCAGGGCGCATTGGAAACCACGTCCCGGACCACTGGGTCATCATAACAGGCAACGATGCAGCCGTGGCCGGGCATTATTTCAACCAGCCTTGAGAATGATTTGATTATAGCGGACAGGTCGGGGTAAATGTCGGCATGGTCGAATTCAATGCTTGTAATGACCGCGATATGGGGCCTGTAATGAAGGAACTTCGGGCCTTTGTCGAAAAAAGCCGTGTCGTATTCGTCACCTTCAACTACAAAATTGCTGCCTGTTCCAACCCTGAAATTGCTGCCGAATGTCCTGACCAGGCCGCCTATCATAAAACCGGGAGAGAGCCCGGCTTCGTAAAGCATGGCGGCAAGAAGAGCTGCGGTCGTGGTTTTACCGTGCGTACCGGCAATGACTAAAGATGTATGGTTGGCAAGAAAATAGTGACTGAGGCATTGGGGAAAGGAGACATACGGAATGGCCGCATCAGCCAGGCCAATGGCTTCCGGATTGTCGCGCCTGATGACGTTTCCGACAATCACCAGGTCGGGTCTTGGTTCAAGATTGTCCGGCGAGTAGCCGGCTGTTACCAAGATGCCTGTTTTTGCCAGGAATTCACTCATGGGCGGATAGACGTTTTCGTCTGAACCGGTGACGTGAAACCCGATGTTTTTAAGGCCTGCGGCGAGCGCACCCATACCTGTTCCACAGACACCCATAAGATGGATGTGATGGACGTTATTTGGAAAGCGGTTCAGTTGCGGGTCAATGCTCAAATGTATAACTTGATAGTATAGGAATTTTTATTTTTCAGGTAATTATTTTAACCGGTGTCGCCCACACGAATCTTGTCAATGGTGCATGGAGGGCTGTATTGAATATCGAATGTCGAACAAGAAATATCGAATGATAAAGTACCACACTTCGAAATTCTGCGGTTCCTTGTTCGACATTCGATATTCATCCTGCAGAATAACGCATTGAAATTACGACATAACATACGGTTTTCAGAACGTAAATTTCATGCGCTCGCCCTGAGTGGGTGTCAGGATAGTACGGTATGTTTTACCGTGTTGAATACATTTTTGAAAGTCTCGTCAAAATTGGAAGGTGTAAGGCGCCCGGTCTCTATGAACTTGACTATGATCTCCTTGGTTACTTTAAGAATGGCGTCGTCCGTAACAGGTTTTGAGGATGTATCCGGCCCTGAATCGACCGATTTTTTAGATGATGTCATGTTGGATTAAATAAAAAAGAAAACCTCTGCGACAAGAAGAAGGCCAGTTCTAAGTTGTACGCAGAGGCTTTCCTGTTCTGGGAAAAACCCTTTTAAGCCATCCCCAAAAAAAGTAAAATGGTGGAGCTAAGCGGGATCGAACCGCTGACCTCTTGAATGCCATTCAAGCGCTCTCCCAGCTGAGCTATAGCCCCTCGTAAATATTCGCCAGCACTCCACAGGGAGGTGATCAGGATGACCAGCATACCGATATGTATAGCTGGTCATCCTGATCATCTCCCTGTGCAGCGCTGACAAACATTTACAATATCACTCACTACTCAACATGTAACTCTAATTTGTAGTTTTTAGCTGTTTAGCTCAACGGCTCAACAGCTTAACAGCTCAATAGCTCGCCCGAAGGGCAATATATGACTGAAATTATGCCAATTAAATACCATGGCTTTTAAATTGATGTCAAGGCTTTTCTCTTTGTTTTCGCAGGCCATTTTTCTTGCTAATGAACTATTGTTCTGTTAAAATATTTTTTAGATATTGGAATAATTACCTTACTTTGAACCATGATCCTGATAACCGGAGCAGTTTTATAAAGGAAATATTTTTATGTTTTCTCCCAGAGACGCATTTTTCGGCTGGCTTTCAAATGACCTGGCCATTGATCTTGGAACAGCCAATACCCTGGTTTTTGTAAAGGGAAAGGGAATTGTGTTGCGCGAACCTTCCGTCGTGGCTGTACGAAAAGATGCGAGGGTCAACAGAGTGCTTGCCGTGGGCAAGGAGGCCAAGATGATGCTTGGGCGTACGCCCGGGAACATCGTTGCTATTCGTCCGATCAGGGACGGGGTGATTGCGGATTTTGAAGTGACTGAAGCCATGCTTCGGTATTTTATAAAAAAGGTACATAACAGACGCACTTTGGTACATCCGAGGATTATCGTAAGCGTCCCCTCCGGGATTACTCAGGTGGAAAAGAGGGCTGTGCGGGAATCCGCCGAATCAGCCGGCGCCCGGGAAGTATTTCTTATTGAGGAGCCTATGGCCGCAGCCATCGGAGCGGGCCTGCCTATAACCGAACCAACGGCTAACATGGTTGTTGATATCGGAGGCGGCACAACGGAAGTGGCTGTGATTTCGCTTGCAGGCATTGTTTATTCAAATTCTGTTCGCGTGGCCGGAGACAAGATGGATGATGCCATACTCCAGCACATTAAACGGAAACACAATCTGGCGATCGGTGAACATTCCGCCGAGATGATCAAGACCACTATCGGAGACGTCCTGCCCGATTCGCCTCCGAATACCATGGATATCAAGGGTAGAGATCTTGTAACGGGTGTGCCGAAGACGTTGACCATCAACTCCGAAGAAATCATGACCGCTATTAGTGAACAGATTGAAACGATAGTTGAAACCGTTAAGATGGCCCTGGAACTCACACCTCCTGAACTGTCTGCGGATATTGTTGATCAGGGCATCGTCCTGACCGGCGGGGGTGCGCTTCTGCGCAACCTGGACAAGCGTCTAAAGCATGAAACCGGACTGCCCATAATCATTGCGGAAGATCCGCTCTCTTCAGTGGTTCTCGGATCCGGAAAGGCCCTTGAAAATATCGATGTGCTGAGAGAGGTCATGATCACCTGATCTGTTACAAAAAATACCATTTTAAATAAGGGATGGGAAGTTTTCGGCTCCATCCCTTGTTTTATTTTTTAGCCTGTCGGCGAGTGTTTGCAGCCTCATTTTCACTTGGTGAATGTTTACGAAATGAGAAAAAAAGAGAGCCGATTACGACAGTTTAAAACCTACCTGGCCCTGGTCCTTCTTTTGCCTCTGTTCCTGATTCTGATTGTTTCCACGGTCGGGCCCAAAGAATTCAATGCTCCGCGGAAGTTTGCTTTTGAGATGATAGCTACAGCCCAGTACGGGGTTTCGAAGATGACCGGTTATTGTTCGTCTTTGTGGGGTGGTTACGTTGCTTTGTGGAACGTCCGAGACGAGAATGAAAAACTTCGTGATGAATTGGTCAAGTGTAAGGCGCTCAGCAATGAGTATCGTGAGACTGTAATCACCAATGTACGCTTAAACAAGCTGTTAAAACTTTCAGAATCCCTTCCTCTTCCAACCATAACCGCGCAGATCGTGGGCCGTGATCCTTCCCTCTGGTTCAGGACGGTGGTCATTAACCGTGGAACCAGTTCGGGGGTGGAAAAGGGGATGCCCGTTGTGACGGATGCCGGTGTAATCGGTCAGGTAATGAACACCTCCCCACACTATTCCAAGATACTTCTGGCAAATGATCCCAACAGCGCCATTGACGTCCTGGTTCAGGAAACCAGGGTTCAGGGAATTGTCAAAGGGGCTGGGAGAGAAGGTTATAAGATGCATTATGTTTTGAAAAATGATGATGTACATAAGGGAAACCGGATTGTTACATCAGGTCTGGGAGGTGTTTTCCCTAAAGGACTGCAGGTCGGAACAGTGACAAACACAGTCAAGGACAGGAGAGGCATGTTCCAGAAAATATTCGTTGAACCGTCGGTTGATTTTTCCAAACTCGAATATCTTGTCGTTATTTTGAAAAAGGACTCACTTGCCGAGTGAACCTCTGAACCTTTGAACCCGTAAAACCCATGGTTTTTTTCTGTTTTCTTATGTTGGGCGGGGTATTGCTTACCCTGCAGACCACAATGTTTCAGCTTCTGCCGGAATGGGCGGGAAAGCCGGATCCCCTATTCATCCTGGTCATATTTGCAGCTGCCAGGCTGGACCTGTTCAGGGGAGCGGGCCTTGTCCTGATTTACGGGCTTGCCATGGACATCTTTACCGGTATATATATTGGATTTTATCCCATTATTTATCTCCTGCTTTTCCTTTCCCTTAAAGGAATTTCAAAACACCTGGTCATCTATGAATCCATTCAGCAGATACCGATTACGGCAGTTGGTTATTTTTTAGCAAACAGCGCTATATACTGCTTGTTTGCATTGTTTGCTCCGGATTATCACATTGACTGGTCATGGCGGAACATGCTGGTTCAGATGATAATGCTGTCCGTGATTTCATTGCCGTTTTTTGTCATATTTGATTTTTTTCTATTTTTATCCACACGGCAATGGTTTCAATCTTCATCTCTACGTTCCGGGAATATAGACAGGTCTAATAAACGCTATCATTAGCCATAGGTGCAATACAAACGTGTGATAAGATATTCGATATTCATTTTGTAAAATAACAGATTGAAATTACGATAGAATATACGATTGTCAGAGCATAAATTTCGTGCGTTTGCCCTGGGGCTTACAGTAAGTAAGGAATCTGTGTAACCCACAACCCACAACCACGTATCCATTATGCACCGCATCATCAGCAATATTGAAAAAATCGATAAAGAAGAGCTTAACTTGCTCAAGAAGCGCATTGATATTTTCACTCTTGTATTCATTGTTTTTATTGCCATCCTTGTAGCCAGGTTGTGGTATCTTCAGATTCACTGCGGTGAGGAGTATTCCAAACTTTCTGAGAACAACCGGATCAGGATGCAGAAACTCGCCGCTCCCCGGGGAAATATTCATGACCGTCATGGCCGGGTGATAGTTACGAACAGGCCCTGTTTTAATATTGTCTGGATCCGGGAGGATGCGCCGGACCCTGATTTGGTTGTCAAACGGCTTGCGAAAATATTTGAAGAAGACATTTCGGCCTTCCTGGATCGGATACGCGTTGCCGCGGATGGTCCGCGTTATGTACCCATTTGTCTGAAAGAGGATATTGAACGGAAAAAACTGGGCTATATTGAAAATCACCGGTTGGATCTTCCCGGTGTTCGTGTTGAAGTAATACCCAGAAGGGATTACCTGTTTGAGGATCTGGCGTCTCACCTTGTAGGATATCTTGGCCAGATAAGCCGGAAGGAACTGGAAGAGAGCTCTGGAGGCATCTACGAAGGAGGAGATCAGATCGGGAAAACAGGCATAGAAAAGCTTTATGAAAGATACCTTTGTGGTGAATCGGGGCGGCGTCTTCTTGAAGTGGATGCCAATGGATTTGAACAGTGTCAACTGGGGGTCGAGGAACCACTGCCGGGAAATGACATTTACCTGACCCTTGATATTGATCTGCAGCATGCAGCCGAACAGGCGATGGATGGAAAGGCTGGCGCTGTTGTGGCCATGGAGGTGAAAACGGGCCGTGTCCTGGCGCTTGCCAGTTCGCCGCCTCTCAAATTAAAGGATTTTATCGGAGGCATTTCCCATAAGGCATGGAAAAGTCTGCTCGATGACCCGATGCATCCCCTGATCAATAAAACAATTCAAGGTCAGTATCCACCAGGATCCATCCACAAGATAGTAACAGCCGTTGCCGCGCTTTCAGAAGGAGTGGTTACGCCGCAGACAACGTTTTATTGCAATGGTTATTTGTCGTATAAAAAAAGAAGGTATCGTTGCTGGAAGGGCGCCGGACACGGGGCCGTTGATATTTTTCAGGCACTGAAACAGTCGTGTGACGTATATTTTTATCATGCAGGCCAGAGGGTCGGTGTGGATAGGCTGGCTTATTATGGAAACAGCTTCGGGCTTGGAAGGAAAACCGGCATTGAAATGGAACATGAAAAGGCGGGTCTCATCCCGACTTCCGACTGGAAAGTACGGAAACATAGTGAGCAATGGCACGAGGGGGAAACACTTTCCATAGCCATCGGCCAGGGGTTTAATCTTGTAACGCCTGTCCAGGCATGTCGTATGATTGCGGCCCTTGCTAATGGGGGCGTTGTTTACAGGCCGCAGTTGGTTGAAATGCTAAAGGATCCTGACGGACAGGTGATAAGTCAATTTACTCCGGTTATCGATGGCAGTGTCTCTACCACACCCGAGATCCTGAAGCTGGTTCGTTCAGCCCTTGTTGCCGTGGTTAATGAAAAACGAGGGACGGGCAGGGCTGCCAGGCTTAAAGAGATAACCGTGGCAGGCAAGACAGGCACGGCCCAGGTCGTCCGTCTTTCCCGGTACAGGAATAAGAAGGAAGATGAGATTCCTTACAAGTACAGGGATCATGCCTGGTTTGTCTGCTTTGCCCCTGCCGAGGATCCGGAAATTGCAGTGGCTGTTGTTGTAGAACATGGCGGACACGGCGGTTCTGTAGCCGGCCCAATTGCAAAGACGGTTTTGAGCAGGTATTTTGATATCGACTCAGAGACTTGAACCCGTAAACCGTATTTTAAGGATGCCGAGGGATTTTAAAAATGTTCAGGTTTGATCGGCGGCTGTTGTTGAATTTTGACTGGATCATGCTTTTTCTGATCCTGATTGTTACGGGAATGGGGCTTGTTAACCTGTACAGCGCAGTGTACCAGACCCCTCAGATCGGAACCCCGGTATATATTAAGCAGGCCTATTTTTTTCTTATGGGATTTGCAGTGATTTTTTTTATTATCTGTTTTGATTATCATCTACTGCTTTCATTGAACTACAAACTTTATACTTTTGTCATTATGCTCTTGCTGGCTGCCCTTTTTTTCGGGAAGAGCGATACCCATACCCAGAGGTGGATCAGCCTTGGTTTTTTTAATCTGCAACCTTCAGAGCCTGCCAAGTTGTGCCTTGTCGTTACACTTGCCAGTTATTATTACCGTAAGGATACGGGCAAGGGATTTTCGTTACGTGAATTGATCCCCCCGATCCTCCTGACTCTTCTTCCATTTCTTCTTATTCTGAAACAGCCTGACCTGGGCACTGCCATGATGCTGGGTTGTGTTTTTATGTCAATGACCCTTTTTGTGAAGCTCAGGTGGACTACCCTGACTATTTTGTTCGTAGCTTTTTTCTCCATCGTCCCCGCAGCCTGGAAATTTTTTCTTAAGCCCTATCAGAAAAAACGGATTCTTACCTTTCTAAATCCTGAAAATGATCCGTTAGGCAGCGGTTATCATATCATTCAGTCCAAGATAGCGGTCGGAAGCGGACTCAAATTCGGCAAGGGTTTTTTAGAGGGTACTCAGGGGCAGCTTGATTTTCTGCCGGAGAGGCATACGGATTTCGCGTTTTCCGTGTGGGCTGAGGAATGGGGATTTATCGGATCGCTTTTTTTCCTGGCCTGTTATTTTTTACTCCTTCTCTGGAGTTTAACCATTGCAATAATTTCCCGGGATAAATTCGGCGTACTTCTTGCCCAGGGGATAGTGTCACTCATATTCTGGCAGGCCATTATAAATCTGGCCATGGTCTTGGGTCTGCTTCCGGTTGTCGGCATGCCGCTTCCCCTGTTCAGTTACGGAGGTTCCTCTCTAATTACAACCCTTGCCGGGTTCGGGATTCTGCTGAATATCCGGATGCGCAGGCATTTGACAAAGATATGATGAATGATGAATGACGAGTGACGGGTGAAGGGTTATATGGATTTTTTTACTTTGGCTTCCGGTTTGGATTATCGTGATCCTGCGAAATTAATCAAACGAATATTTGTGGAAAAAAGTTGCGCTGATCTGCCTTACACAAGGGAAATCCTCTCACGAGCCGGTAGCGTTCCGGTACAGGTTGTGGGTGACAGGGAAGCGCCTGAAAAGAGCCCTAATCCTTATCCGGAAAGCCTTGCCCAGGGGAAAAGAGATCTTTTTTTGTGCCGTAATCGGGGGAAATTTTTCAAATCATGTCCGGGAACCAGGGAGTACCGCTGCTGCGGTTACTATGTGTTGAATATCGGCATGAACTGTCCCATGGACTGCGTGTACTGCATTCTGCAGGCATATCTGAATAATCCGTGGCTTTCCTTTTTTGTAAATGTGGATGATCTTATTTCCGAATTAACGCAGGCATTCAGGCTTCAGCCTGACGTATTCCGGCGGATCGGAACAGGAGAATTTACAGACAGTATGGCCCTTGATCGGCTCACCCGTCTGAACCGGATACTGATTGAATTCATGCGAGACAAAGGTTCGGCGGTTCTGGAACTGAAAACCAAAACAGCAGTGGTTGATCATTTAAAGGGCTTAGACCATGGAGGCCGGACTATAGTAGCCTGGTCGCTGAACAGTCCGGATATTATGGCTCGTGAAGAGTTGTTCACAGCGCCGTTTGAAGCGCGACTTGCCGCAGCGGCGGACTGTGCCTCCTGGGGATACAGGCTGGCATTTCATTTTGATCCGATTATATATCATCCGGGCTGGAAAAAGGGATATGCGGAAACATTGGAAAGGCTTTTTGATTCGGTGCCAAAAGAACGTATCGCCTGGATCAGCATGGGGGCCTTGCGTTTTTTGCCTTCATTGAAATCCATTGCCGGGAAACGGTTTCCCAATTCAAGGTTTTTTCATGAAGAGTTTGTTCCGGGGCTTGACGGTAAGTCCCGCTATTTTAGATCGTTGAGAGTTGAAATGTACAAACACCTTTTGGACATGATCAGCCGTCGGGCCTTTTCCGACACATGCATCTATTTCTGCATGGAGAGTGATGAGATATGGAAGGAGGTATTCGGTTTTTGTCCGAAAGAACGGGGTGGCCTGCCCGCCATGTTGGACAGGACAATTATGTAGCAAGGTCTAACGAGAGAGGTTTGAACATCCTTTAAAGTTATGATATAGTGCATGGGTTTATATTTAAAGTGAAGATAGTTTCGAATTATTGCCATGTGCGATGTGTCGATGTTTTTGGTGTATTAAATCAAAATGTTAATGACCGAGAAGGGGTGAAATTATGGTTAACAAGGTAATTCTGATTGGTAATCTGGGGGCTGATCCTGAAATCCGTTATACTCAGACCGGCACACCAGTCGCCAACTTTCGCATAGCGACCACTGAAGTCTGGAAAAAACAGGATGGTTCCAAGGAGGAGCAGACGGAATGGCATCGTATTGTAACGTTTAAGCGTCTGGCCGAGGTTTGCGGAGAGTATCTGCAAAAAGGGTCAAAGGTGTATATAGAAGGTAAACTGCAGACCCGCAAGTGGGAAGATCGTGACGGAAATACCCGTTATACGACAGAGATTATAGCGAGGGAAATGAAGATGTTGACGCCTCGTGGTGGCCAGGGAGGCGGCAAACAATATAGTGACGATGAACCGCCCATGTCTGAACCTCCAACCGGACCTGAATCATCTATGGGAGAGGATGTTCCTTTCTAAGGGTTCGCCCAAAAATAAAAAACCGGGCCCTCGGGACCCGGTTTTTTATTTTTGAGCGAGCCCGAGTTCCCACTGCAATTATATAAACCGTTCATAGTCGGGGATTGACAGAGTAATATAGCAATTCCCCAATGAACGGTTTTTTGTTTTGAGCCTTTCTTGGTCAAGGTTTGTGATTCCTTTTTCTTGATATCCATTACGCGCTAACAAAAAAACGATGCAAGGCTTTCCTCCCTCAAATCCGTTATAATCAATATTGCCAACGAACAACGGGATGCTTAATGTTATTCTGTTGAAGTTGTTATTAATATATAGAGATAGATCCGCATTTTTTTTGGAGTTTAAGAATGAACTATTATAAAGTTCTGGGCGTGTCAAAAGGCGCGTCCGGTGATGAGATAAAAAAGGCCTATCGCAAGTTAGCCCTTAAGTACCATCCGGATCAGAACCAGGGTGACAAGCAGGCGGAAGAAAAGTTCAAAGAGGTTAGCGAGGCATATGCGGTCTTGTCCGACACGGAGAAACGTCGTGAGTACGACACGTTTGGTGAAGCTGGCTTCCAGCAGCGTTTCAGCCGGGAAGACATTTTTCGGAATACTGATATGGGATCCATTTTCAGGGAGTTCGGGATTAACTTTGGCGGCGGCGGAATGGGCGGTTTTAAACGGGCCGGGGCAGGAGGCAGTCCTTTTGATGCGTTTTTTAAGCAGGCCGGGGGGATGAAAGGAGGATCCCAGGGATTCCAGTCCGGCTTTGGCGGTAGATGCAGTCGCACTACCCAGCTTGTTAAGGGCAATGATCTCATCATGGATCTGCCGATCTCATTAAATGAGGTGTTGACCGGCGGGGCAAAAACTATTGCGCTTGGACGCGGGCCGGACGCGGAAAAGGTTTCCGTTAAGGTACCGGCAGGTATCAGCGCTGGAAAAAAATTGAGGATTATTGGAAAAGGCTCCCCTTCTCCCATGGGTGGTGGATCGCCCGGCGATCTTTATCTGCGCATAACAATGCAGTATCACCCCGATTTTATAAGGGATGAAAACAACCTTGTAACGGAAAAAGAGATCCCGTACAGTTCAGCGGTACTGGGAACCGAAATCTCCATCACAGACCTGGAACAAAAGCAACTGAAAGTCAAGGTGCCTGCCGGTATCCACTCGCACAGCAAACTGCGTCTCAAGGGACACGGTATCCCCTCCGGCCCCGGCGGCTCAAGGGGCGACATCATTGTCAATATCTCAGTCACAGTGCCGAAAAAATTAACCAAAAAACAGGAAAGCCTGATTAAAAAACTGGTAGAGGCAGGGCTTTAGTGCCTTTTTTGTGGCAGAAAAACTCCGAAGTTATATGTGACGCCTGCGGAGTCACATGTTTTAAGGCACTTAGCCCTTTGGGCCGTAAGACTGAAATCGTTTTCACAGGGGCCAGGGGTTAGAAAAAATGATCTAATTCTGAACCCCGACTTCTGAAACCTGCAAAAGTATTTTCCCAGGTATCCTCAAGAGCCCCCTTTAATTCCTTTTTCTTGCAAATTCATACACCAACTATTATAGTTGAGATATGAATAATTTTATTGGTCGCCATTCAGAAATCACACGCCTCAATACTATCTATCAAAATCCAGGCGGCCAACTTGTCATCATCTATGGCAGGCGTCGACTAGGAAAAACAACATTACTACGTGAATTTTGTCGAAATAAAAATCATTGCTACTATATGGCCGACAAGGCCGGAGAAAAATCGCAGAAAAAGTCCCTGACTCTTGCCATGAGTACAGCCCTCCAGGAACCACTTCTGCAAGCAGCAGAATATCCGGAGTGGTATGATGTTTTTGCCGCCTTTGACCGTTTCCGTCCACAAGACAAAAAAACAATCCTCATCCTGGACGAGTATCAATACATATGCCAAACTCAGCCCGCGTTTTCTTCATTTCTCCAGAAATGGTGGGATGAACACTGGAAAGATGATAATATCCTGCTCATTCTCTGCGGCTCAATCACGTCAATGATGTATAAGGAAACTATGGCCCAGTCCGCTCCTCTCTACGGACGCGCTTCAGTCCAGATACTCCTGAAACCCCTGCCATATCAACATATAAAAGACTTCTTGCCAAATCATACAGAAGAAGAGCTGATCAAATTTTACAGCCTCGGGGGCGGGGTTCCGCGTTATCTTGAACTCCTGCAAGGCTATCAAAATTTTTCATCAGCCCTACAGGAACTTGTCCTGAATCAAACAGGAGTACTCTATCATGAAGCACGCTATCTGCTCCATGAAGAGATTTCATCCCCCAACACTTGCTGGTCTATTCTCCAGGCACTAGGCAACGGCACCGGACGTATTTCTGAAATCGGCAGCCAGCTTGGTCTGCCGGCCAACCAGCTCACGCATTATATCGAGCTGTTAAAAGATCTCTTTTTGGTATACCGAGAAGTGCCGGTTCTTGAAAAAAATCCAGAACGTTCAAAAAAAGGTTTCTACCAGGTTGCCGACCCCTTTCTGCGCCTCTGGTTCGGCAGCATTTACCCCTACGACAGCTTTCTCGAATTCGGGCAAACCGAAATTATCATCGAACGGCTAAATCCATTGATTCAAAGCCATATCTCATTTTGTTATGAAGAGCTTTGCCGAAACTTTGTAAAAAATAACGCATCAACCTTCAACTGTTTGAGGATTGGACGGCAATGGGCCGGAAATTATGAACTTGATGTCGCAGGTGTTAATGCCGACTTTCAACTCAGTGTCGTCGGCGAATGTAAATGGAGCCATAAAAAAATAGGCTTGTCGATCTACAGGAAATTACAAGACAAAATAGTATCCAACAAACTACCACTTTCCCCAGATTGCCGATATCTCCTGTTCAGTAAATCCGGCTTCACTCAAGACCTGGAAGATATGGCCCAAAAAGAAAGCCGCCTTCTTTTGATCAACAGCCTGTTCGAAAACTTTGACGTAACTAAGTAATTCTTATCATATTTGGGGTCAGAGTAACATTAAACTTTCACTTTTCGCCATCCGGAAGGCCGGCCCCTCTTTTTTGCTCTTAGCCGTCTGCCGGTTAGCGTCTCTATCTCTTCTTTAAATCGATCATTACCAACCGCCATACCTTTATTGGTATTTGTCCTTATTTCTTCCAACAATTCATCATCGACGTGATGAACGAACAAGGCGCGATAATTTTCCCGGCACTCTAATGGCTCTACGCCCAGGGCAAGATATTCCGGGTGCGGTGTACACAGATCAGAAACCTTGCCGAGTGCATTGATCTGATAACTCGACCAACGATATTCGCCCGGATCCGCCACCATCTCAGCTCTAACCGGATTAAGTTCTATATACCTGTAAACCTCCAACAGATAACGCTCTGCCTGAACCAGGCAGGATTTGTAACGTCCTTCCCAAAGTGTCCCGCTTCTTTGATATTCAAAATTAAAATATCGTACATAACGTCGCCCCAATGCCTGCATCATGCGGCTTACCGCACCCTCCTGTTGGGGAGTACACAATAAATGCACATGATTTGTCATCATCACCCAAGCATGAATATCCACCCCGTACTTTTTTGCATACTCTTTAAGCCAAGCAACATAGGCTCCGTGATCATCATCTGAAACAAAGCATGCTTGACGATTGTTGCCTCGCTGTATTAGGTGAACCGGTATTTCTTTTGGTGAAATTCTAAGGAGTCGAGCCATTATTTTTTGGATTGGATAGGGATTGTCAGCGGCCTTCTGAATATGCCCCTAATCTGACCATACGAAAATGCTGATATTTTCTTATAAAAAGAAGGGAATTTAACAAATTTTCTTATATTTTCTTCCTGTATTCTTTTAACTATTTGAAATTACGTTGCCTACGTTTGCTAAGAAGCATAAAACATGCCAATAAATGCCGCATTTCCATATGGTCACATTTACTACAATTTCACGCGGCCGCTAACAGGGATATTTTTACCTGATAAATAGCTTCAGAGTTCGGGATAAATCGCTTTTTTTCTCAAGTTAATTTGTGCATTCATTTTTTTGCACATAATTTGCGAAACCAAGAAAATATAGTTTTACGCCAAATTTACCACCAATAAGTCTTCCTGTGTGCAATAATCAAAATTGTGGGAGAATATTTTTTTATTTCTAACAGTGAAAACCTTGCCCTAAGGGCAAGGTCAGAGTTCAGTGGCTTTGCCATCTGAACAACAATTTGTTACTCCAAGGTTGAGTTGCCTCTACAACAACTACAACCAAGGAGAAACA